>NZ_RAWD01000389.1:0-7754 GCF_003612065.1 Corallococcus sp. CA047B | reverse complement strand
GGAAGTTAAGCCCTCCAGAGCCGATGGTACTCCGCGGGAAACCGCGTGGGAGAGTAGGTCGCTGCCGGATTCTTTTTGAAAAGCCCCTGGTGCCGCAAGGCGCCAGGGGCTTTTGTCTTTGCGGGCTGCGCCGGGCCTGGGCGCGCGGTGGGGATTTCCCGTCCGCTGCGTCCCTGCCTGCGATGGGCTCCCACGGACGACGCTGCGGGCGTTTTCGTTCGCCAGGTTCGCCCCTGGAGTCTTGGGCCGAGCTCGCGCTTGGCGGTGCGCTGAGGGGCTGATCGGTCGCACCGCGCTTGCGCTCCAGTGCCGGATCAAGGCTCCTGCCTCCCCATGCCCTGCGTTGAGGACGCGTCTGGCGGGCCCGTTTCGGGCCTTTTGGGGCCGTCGGGCGGTCCTCGTTTCCTCCCGGTTTTGCGGCGCTCTGGCGCCCTGGGGAGCGGGGTGGAGCGCTGCGGTGGCGCGCGGACGCCAAGTTCTCGGATTCCTTGGGGAATCGCGTCATCGTGGATGTTTGACCGCCGTTGCCGCAGGATCTAGAGTCTCTTCTCCCCCCGGTCTGCGCACCGCCTGCCGCGGTCCGTACTCGCCGGCGCCGGGCAGCCCCGCGAGATGAAGAAGCCGACCTTCTTTGGGAAGTACCTGCTCCTCGAGCGCATCAACGTCGGCGGTATGGCCGAGGTCTTCATCGCGAAGGCCTTTGGCGTCGAGGGCTTCGAGCGCATTCTGGCCATCAAGAAGATCCTCCCGACGATGGCCGAGGATGACGAGTTCATCACGATGTTCATCGATGAGGCTCGGATCAGCGTTCAGCTGAACCACGCCAACATCGTCCACATCCACGAACTCGGAAAGCACGAGGACACGTACTTCATCGCCATGGAGTACGTGGCCGGCCGCGATGTGCGCACGCTCCTGGAGCGCTACCGCCGCCGCAAGGAGATCATGCCCACCGCACAGGCGGTGTTCATCGTCTCCAAGATGTGTGAGGGCCTGGATTACGCCCACCGCAAGAAGGACGCGCGCGGTCAGGACCTGGGCATCATCCACCGCGACGTCTCTCCCCAGAACATCCTCGTGTCCTACGAGGGAGAGACGAAGATCATCGACTTTGGCATCGCCAAGGCCGCCAACCGTTCTCAGAAGACGCAGGCCGGCATCCTGAAGGGGAAGTTCGGCTACATGAGCCCGGAGCAGGTCCGGGGCATGCCCATCGACCGGCGCAGCGACATCTTCGCCGTCGGCGTGCTGCTGTACGAAATGCTCACGGGCGAGAAGCTCTTCGTGGGCGAGTCGGACTTCTCCACCCTGGAGAAGGTTCGCAACGCGGACATCCCGCTGCCTCGCGAGTTCAATCCGAACATCTCTGCGGGGCTGGAGAAGGTCGTCCTCAAGGCGCTCGCGCGTGAGCCGGAGGACCGCTACCAGTGGGCGTCGGACCTCCAGGAGGACCTGATGCGCTTCCTCCTCGCGGGGGACGCCATCTATTCGTCGAAGCACCTGTCCAGCTTCATGAAGGAGGCCTTCGCCGAGGACATGCTGCGTGAGGCGGAGAAGATGGAGCGCTACGCCTCCGTCGAACGTCCGGACCAGATCGAGCACTCGGGCGTGACGGTTCCGCCTCCGCCCGTGGCCCGCCCGACCTCGCAGAAGCGGTCTCCGGCCGCGGCATCCGGGTCTCCCGCGGGACGCGCTTCGACGGCGCCCGCGCAGCCCGCGCCTGGCTACATTCCTCCGCCGACCGCCGAAGAGCTGGCGGAGATGGATGGCGCCGCGGACAAGACGCAGATTGTTGATTCGACGCACACGCTCCGGCCCCCGGAGACGCGGATCGCCGACAGCAGCGTCGTGGTGGATGACAGCATCACGGGTCGGTCGGAGAACCCCATCGACCGGGCCGGCCACCACACCAGCGCGTCGCCCTTCGGGCGGGATGAGGGGAATCGCGGCAAGAACAAGAGCGGCCCCAAGTCCCAGGTCATCATCGGGGACGAGGGTGGCGAGGCCTATGGCGGCGCCACGATGATTGGCCCGGCGCCGACCGCGCCGCCGTCCCGTGGACGCGGTGGCTCCGCCGCTCCGGTGCTGGACCCGGAGGAAGAGGAGACCACGGGCAACATCACCGTTCCGGTGGGCTCCCGTCACAACGGGCTGCGTCCCCAGGCCCAGGCCGCTGACGCGGACGATGCCTACGACAACCCGGCGGACGAGTTCGGCGGGGACGGCCAGGACGACTACGACAACGGGGCGCAGGACTCCGAGGATCCTCGCTACGACGACGAGGCCGACGAACCCGCCACCCTTCCTCAGAAGCCCCTTAAGGCGGCCAAGGCGCCTCCGCCCGCCAAGGCCGCGGCCAAGCCCAAACCCAAGCCCCAGAAGACGGGAGCGAAGAAGCCCATCCCCAAGCCCGCCATCATCGGCGCTGCCGCGGCGGTGGCCCTTCTCCTTCTCGGTGGGTTGGTGTTCGCGGTGCGTGGCTCCTCCACGGGGTACGTCAACTTCGTCGTGAGGCCCATTGGCGCCGCAGTCCTGGTGGACGGGCAGCCGGTGAAGGCCAACGAGGTGGTGGAACTGTCCGCTGGCGTGCACCAGGTCAGCGCCTCCGCTCCGGACCACCAGCCGACGGCGCAGCAGGTGGAAGTCATGGCGGGCCAGGAGGCGACCGTCGTCCCCCTGGTCCTGAAGCCCAACGCCGCGCCGCCTCCCAAGGATCCGCCGCCCGCGACGCCTCCTCCGGTGACGCCGCCCCCTGTGGCTGAGAACAACCCTCCGCCGACGACGCCCGAGACGCCTCCGGACAAGCCCGTCGAGCCGCCGGCTCCGAAGACGTTCACCGCCTTGTTCGAAGGCCAGGACGGGGCGGAGATCTCGGTGGATGGCAAGTCCCTGGGGAAGGTCCCAGGGGCCCGGCTTGCCGACCTGGAGATTGGCAAGACGTACAGCTTCACGGCGAAGCGCGAGGGCTTCAAACCCTTCACGGGCCAGTTCAAGTCCTCCGGTGACGCCGAGGTGAAGGTCGCCTTCAAGCTGGAGGCGGTGCCCGAGCCGACGCCGACGCCCGAGGCTCCCACGCCGCCGAAGCCGAAGCCCCCCAAGCCCGCGCCTGTTGTCGCGACGCCGACGCAACCGAAGCCTCCCAAGCCGGCACCGAGCAACGCCGTGGGCAAGTTCGCCTGCAGCACGTCTCCCGCGGGTGCCCAGATCTGGGTGGATGGAAAGAACACGGGTCGGGTCAGTCCGGTCCCGCTGGGCAATCCGCTCAGCCTGCCCGTGGGCAAGCGCAAGGTCGTCTTCAAGCTCAACGGCAAGTCGACCAAGCCGCAGGTCGTCACCATCGAAGAGGGGAACGTCGCCAAGTTGATCAACGTCCCGGTGAGCTGAACGGGAGCGACCGACCAGAGGGCATCTTGTGCCCTCTGCGATTGTTGAGCAGGGATGTTGGGGGGCGAGCTATGAGGCCTCGCCGCAGACGCTCCATTCGTTGAGGTGATGTGTTCATGAGCACGACGTCCAATCGAGGCAAGCCCGACGCTGGCCCCGCGCAGCAGCCGTTCACCTATCCGCTCCGCAAGGAGTTCGTGGAGCCCGACTGGCGGCGCATCCCGGGCTTCAAGGACGTCACGCAAGCGGAGTGGGAGAGCTCCGTCTGGCAGCGCAAGCACACCGTGAAGAACCTGCGGGAGCTGAAGGCGACGCTGGGCGCGCTGCTGCCCGACGACCTGGCCATGGGCATGGAGCTGGATCAGAAGGAGCGGGCGACGATGTCCATCCTCGTTCCGCCCCAGATGCTCAACACCATGAACCTGGAGGACCTGTGGCAGGACCCCGTCCGCCGGTACATGTTGCCGGCGCTCGCGGACCGCCGCACCGACTGGGCCAACCACCCGCGCGCCAGCCGTGACAGCCTCCACGAGGCGGACATGTGGGTCGTCGAGGGCCTGACGCACCGCTATCCGACCAAGGTGCTGGCGGAGATGCTGCCCACCTGCCCGCAGTACTGCGGCCACTGCACCCGCATGGACCTGGTGGGCAACGACGTGCCCCAGGTGTCCAAGCACAAGTTCGCGACGGGCCAGAAGGAGCGCTACGAGCAGATGCTGGACTACCTGCGCCGCACGCCCACCGTGCGCGACGTGGTGGTGTCCGGCGGCGACATCGCGAACCTGCCCATCCAGGCGTTGGAGCCGTTCGTCAGCGCGCTGATGGACATCCCGAACATCCGGGACATCCGGCTCGCCAGCAAGGGGCTGATGGCGCTGCCTCAGCACTTCCTCCAGGACAGCGTCCTGCAGGGGTTGGACCGTTTGGCGAAGAAGGCCGTCGAGCGCGGCGTGGACCTGGCGCTGCACACCCACGTGAACCACGCGCAGCAGCTTACGCCGCTGGTGGGCAAGGCCGTCCGCAAGCTGCTCGACATGGGCTTCCGCGACGTGCGCAACCAGGGCGTGCTGCTGCGGGGCGTGAACGACAGCCCCAAGGCACTGCTGGACCTGTGCTTCACGCTGCTCGACCACGCGAAGATCCTGCCGTACTACTTCTACATGTGCGACATGATCCCCAACAGCGAGCATTGGCGGCTGTCGGTGGCGCAGGCGCAGAAGCTCCAGCACGACATCATGGGCTACATGCCGGGCTTCGCCACGCCGCGCATCGTCTGTGACGTGCCGTTCGTGGGCAAGCGGTGGATCCACCAGGTGGCGGAGTACGACCGCGAGCGCGGCATCTCCTACTGGACCAAGAACTACCGCACGAGTGTCGAGGCGAACGACCCCGAGGCACTTGATCGCAAGTACGAGTACTACGATCCCATCGACACGCTGCCGGAGTCCGGTCAGGCGTGGTGGCGGGAGCAGCCGAAGGCCGCGTGATGGATTCCTCCGCAGTCGCGTCCGCGCCCGCGCGTCCCTCGGTGAGTGCCGAGGGGCGGGCCCGCCTGTTTCCGTCCGCCACCGATGCCGAGTGGGCCGACTGGCGCTGGCAGCAGCGACATGCGGTGCGCAACCTGGAGCAGTTGGAGCGCTACGTCCGCCTGACCCCCGACGAACGCGCCGGGGTGCAGGAGACGTCGTCGCTGTTCCGGGTGGGCATCAGCCCCTACTACCTGTCGCTCATCGATCCCGACCACGCGTCGTGTCCGGTGCGCATGCAGTCCATCCCCGTGCGGGCCGAGGCCCGCGTGCGGCCCGGTGAGCTGGAGGATCCGCTCGGCGAGGACAAGACGCGCCCGGAGGAGTGCATCGTCCACAAGTATCCCGACCGGGTGCTGTTCCTGGCCATCGATACGTGCTCGGTCTACTGCCGTCACTGCACCCGGCGCCGCATCACCAAGGGCGGGGAGGCGGAACTCACCAAGGACCAGATGCGCCGGGGCATCGACTACGTCCGCAACCACCCGGAAGTCCGCGACGTGCTCATCTCCGGCGGCGATCCGTTCCTGCTGGGCGAGGAGCGGCTGGAGTCGCTGCTCGCGCCGCTGAGCGAGATTCCGCATGTGGAGATGATCCGCATCGGGACGCGGGTGCCGGTGGTGCTGCCCATGCGGGTGACGGATTCGCTCGCGCGGCTGCTTCGCCGGTATGCGCCCGTCTACGTCATCACCCACTTCAACCACCCGAAGGAAGTGACCCCGGAGGCCCGGGAGGCGTGTGAGCGGCTGGTGGACCATGGCGTGCCCGTGGAGAACCAGGCCGTGCTGATGCGGCAGCTCAATTCGGACGCGCGGATCATCAAGGAACTGTCCCACAAGCTCCTGCGCAGCCGCGTGCGGCCGTACTATCTGCACCAGATGGACGTCGCCGAAGGGTGCGAACACCTGCGCACGCCCATCGCGAAGGGGCTGGAAATCCTCCAGCAGCTTCGTGGCCACACCACCGGGCTCGCCGTGCCTCACCTCGCGGTGGACCTTCCGGGTGGCGGCGGGAAGGTCACCCTGCAGCCTGACTACGTCATCGAGCGCGGGGAGCGGGAGACCCTGTTCCGCAACTACAAGGGCGAGACGTACGCCTACCCCGAACCGGAGGAGACCGACTGCTCCTGCCCGTACGATGCGGTGTGGCAGGCCCGTTCGCGGGAGCTGTCTTCAGCCGGCCGCTGACGTCCGGGCATCCCGCGCGCTTCGTGCGCACGGGATGGCAAGTGGCCCGTTGAAAGGCTTCGCCGCGTGCGCGCGGCGGAGGGCTACCGGTTGCGACGGGACTTCGACGCCTTCCGGCTGGACGGGGCCGGGGTCTCTTCCACCATCTTCGCGATGTCCATGGGCGGGCCGGACTCCAGGCTCGCGTCGACGTCGACGGACACCTCCGCCCCCTCCGTGGATTCCATCTCCACGGGCTCCGCGTCGCTGAAGCCCTGCTGGATGTGGACCTCCTGGTCGCCCGCGGCGCGCTTCTTCTCCTCGGCTTCCTTGTCGGCCTTGGCCTTGTCCTCGAGCCGCTTGGCCTCGTTGGCGGCGCGCGCGTTGTCTTCGGGCGACATCCTTGCCGTGTAGCCGGCGTACTCCTTGGCGGAGATGCCGTGCTTCTCCATGACCTTGGCGGCTTCCGCTTGCTGATCGCGGATCGCTTGTCCGCGCTCCGCGTTGCTCATCTCCGACGACTTCCGGTTGCCGTAGGCCGCCTCCACCTTCGTCTGGGCCGCGGCTTCGTCACGGCGGATGGCCGCCACCTTCTCGGGCGACAGGCCTTCGTCCTCCGCGAGGACGGGCGTCGCCAGCAGGAGCGATGAAGCAGCGAGGAACAGGGGGAGGCGGGTGGTCATGGCTAGGCTCCTGAGTCGGACCCATCATAGGCATGGAGCAATGGGGGACGCATGGGCGAGCGTCTCCCGGCGGGCGGTTCCCTTACGCCTGGGGCTTCAGCCCGCCTGGCACCGCGTGCAGCCGTCTCCGGCGCCCGCGCACTGCTCGCGGGCCTTCGCGCAGCGCGGCGGCAGGTCGTCGCGGTCCGCGTTCCGATCCACCAGGCCACAGAGTTGCTCCGCCGTGGCGCAGGTCTTCGCGGAGACGTCGCACTGCTCCGCGCAGTCCAGATCGTCTTCCTGCTCACGGGCCCGGAGTTCCTCCAGGCGCGCCGTGACAGCGTCGATGGCCGCGTCGTCGTCCCCGGCCACCCGGGTGTCCACGTGCTTCGCGCAGCCCGTCAGCCCGATTGTCACGACGAGGATTGCCAGCCACGTCCCAGTTGCTCGCATGCCCTACCCATATGCGTCCGCTCCTGGCTCCGTCCAGTCACCCTGATGCGTGGGAATGCGCCTTCCAGCAAGTCGAGGCGTCGACGTGCGGGTCCTGGCCCGGCCCGTCAACTGGAGGCTTGGGCGGGGCCCTGTGCGCGCGTGGCGGGCGCGTGGCATTGGCTCCAGGCTTCCTCCATTCATCTGACGCGAGGGCCGCGTCTGACAGGGGTTCGGGGGCGTGTGGCGTCCGCGCTGGTGCCCTTCAGCTCCCCTCAAGCGATGGCCGCGTCCGCCAGTGGTTCGGGGGCGTGTGGCGTCCGTGCTGGCGCCCTTCAGTTCCCCTCATCGGTTCGGGGGCGTGTGGCGTCCGCGCCTGGCGCCTTTCAGCAACGTTGATGCTCGGGCAGAGGCCGCCAAGAGGGCCGTGTGCTGTGGCGTGGGAAAGGTCCACTCCCCGCTGCCCATCCCGTCACGCTGCCCGCGCGAAGCGGGCTCGCCAACGGTTCGGATCGCTCCGCAGGCTGGCGGGTGACTTTGGGGAACTGCGGCGCTCGGGGGCCTGGGGGGCGTTCCCTCCGGGA
>NZ_RAWD01000388.1:0-7827 GCF_003612065.1 Corallococcus sp. CA047B | reverse complement strand
GCCTCCACCCACTCGCGCGACAGCTCCTCCGGCGCGAACACCCGCCCCGCGCCCATGCCAATCCTCGCGAAGCGCTCCATCAACGCACGCTCGGATGCGACCGGCGGGATGAACTGGAAGAGGAAGTTCACATAGCCGATGAACCGCGCGGACAACGCCCGCGCCTCCTCCCAGGGAGGGAACACCCCGTGGGGCACCGGCGGCGGTGGCGCCCTTCCGGCGAACTCCGACAGGGGCGTGAGCAGGTACTGCTTCTGCAGCTCACGCAGCAGGGGCAGATCCCCCATCCCTGACAGCGACGTGCGTCCCACGATGCACACCAGCTGCGTCGGCGCGCGCACCACCCCGTCCATGTCCGACGGTACCGCTCCGTCCCAGCCCGGCCCCGCGATGAGGTAGCGGCCCGACTTGAAGCCGGTCGTCCGCACGCCCAGGTAGGCGAAGTTCTGGGTGAACAGGTCGCAGAACTGGAAGACGTTGTAGCGGTCCTTCTCCACCTCCGGGAGGCGCAGCACCAGGGGCTCGCGCCGCAAATCCAACCACGCCATCGAATAGGGCGTGTCGTTGTTCGGCGTGACGACGTCCGTGTCCTTCGGCGTGAGCACCCGCGCGAAGTGCCGGAAGCGCTGGAAGCCGCCCGTGTAGCCCGACGACAGCGGGTCCTGCGTGCTCAGGTACAGCGTCTTGTAGTTGTAGAGCATCGGGTAGGCGTAGACGAACGCATCCCTAGCAATCTCCCGCGCCTCCTGGAGTGAGGCACCCTCCTCCTCGCGCGACGCCTCCCCGACTGCTTCCGACCCCTGCTGCATGACGGACCTCCCCCGGCGGACGACGCTCCCTGCCCAGGGTCCGTCGTCCAGCGTGCCTTGAATCTGGAGACTGCCGCCGGTGAAGTTCTTCTGGTCGCTGACGCTGTACCGGTTGCCGGAGCGGGAGTTGGTGGACAACCCGTTGGAGCGCTACGCGTTGGGAGACCGGACGCCGGGGCTGAAGTATGGCCCGGATGGCTCCCTGTCGCTGTTCATCCAGCGGGAGATGCCCACGGCACCGGAGCAGCGGGCCAACTGGCTGCCCGCGCCCGAAGGGCCCTTCACGCTCGTCTACCGCTTCTATGGGCCCGACGAGCGGGTCCAGAAGGGCCAGTGGACGCTGCCTCCGGTGCGCCCGTTGGATGCATGAGGAGCCACCCGCGGAGGCGGACATGGATGGAGTCGACAATGCCTTCGCGCTCCTGCTCGATGGCGGGGGCGGAGCGCGTCCCTTGCCGTTGGAGCAGGTCCGGGACTGGAAGCCTTCGGATGGCGCGCTCTGGCTGAACCTGTCCCCGGACATCCCGGACCTGCCCCGCGTGCTGGAGCAGACCTTCCCCCTGCCTCCGGACGTCCGCGACACCCTGCTCGGGGACGTGGGACGGGTGCGCACCGACGTCGTCCAGGGCGATCAGCTCATCCTGCTCATGCAGCACCCGGATGCCGTGCGCACCGGGGCTCCCCCAAGGATGCTGCGCGCCTGGATGTCGTCGCAGCACTGCGTCACCATCGCCTACGGCGGTCAGCCCGCCGTCGTGTTGCTGCGCCACAAGCTCGCGCAGGGCCATGGGCCCCGGGGCCCGGACCTGTTCCTCGCCTTCGCCAACGCCGCGATCGAGGAGGCCGCCCTGCGCCTCACGGACTTCGACGACGCCCTGTCCGAACTGGAGGGGCGCTTCGAGGAGCGTCGCGCGGAGGATGTCGCCGCCGAGCACCTGCGCAGGCTGCGCCGGGGGCTGCTGGAGCAGCGCCGCTTCGTCTCGCTCTCCCGCGACGCCATCGTGCGGGTCAGCCTGCTGGACGTGGGGTGGCTCGTCGCGCAAGAGCCGCGGATGCAGCAGAGCTCCGAGCGCGCCGGCTCCCTCCTCAAGGAACTGGATGCCCTGGTCGAGCGCGCCCGCGTCCTTCACGAGGACGAGAAGGCCCGTCAGGACGACAAGAGTCAGCGCATCCTCTACCTGCTCACCATCATCTCCGGCGTCTTCCTCCCCCTGTCCTTCATCACCGGCCTGCTGGGCGTCAACCTGGGTGGTATCCCCGGCACGGAGTGGAGGGGTGCGTTCCTCCTGCTGGTGCTCGTGCTCATCGTCCTCGCCGTCATGGAGTGGCGGGCCCTGCGCCGCCGCGATCTGGTCTGAAGTGAAGCAGGCGGGCCTCCGTCAGCGGACAGTGCCATGCGACCCCGGACCCCATGTGCGGAGCCGCCACTTCCTCACCAGCTTCATCCCGGGCGCAGCACAGGCGGGGAGAGCACAATGGCGGGAGCTCGCACATGCTGGAAGCTGCTCGGGCTCATGGGGGGCCTGTGCTGCGCCGCTTCCTCTCTCGCACAGACGACGCAAGCCCCCTCCGCGGGGGCGGGGGCGGCTTGCGGGCACAGCAGGCCCTTCCCGCGTCCCCTCCACGCCGCGTTGTGAAGTCTCCCTTCAGGGCCCACCCTCCTGGGGTCGGTGTCTGGGATTGCGTGAAGGGGAGGCGGCCGTGGTTCGACGCATGCGGAATGGCTCGCGACAGACCTGCCTGCTCTGGACCCTCGCGCTGCTCTGGGCGGCTCCCCTCCAGGCGCTCGCGGCGGATCCGCTGCCCTCCTGGAACGACGGCCCGGTGAAGCAGTCCATCATCGACTTCGTCACCCGCTCCACCACCGAGGGCAGCCCTGGCTTCATCCCTCCGGAAGAGCGCATCGCCACCTTCGACAACGACGGCACGCTCTGGCAGGAGCAGCCCGTGGTGCAGGGCGCCTTCCTGAAGGAACAGGTCAAGGCCCGGGTGAAGGAGGATGCCTCGCTCGCGCTCAAGCAGCCCTTCAAGGCCGTGCTGGAGGGGGACCTGGCCCTGCTTTCGACGATGGACGAGCCTGAGCTGATGGCGCTGTTCTCGGCCACCCACAAGGGCAAGACGCAGGAGGAGTTCGCCGCGGAGGCGCGGACCTTCTTCAAGACCGCCCGCCACCCGAAGCTCGGCGTGCCGTACACGCAGCTTGCCTACGCGCCCATGCTGGAGCTGCTCCAGTACCTGCGCGCGCACGGTTTCCAGACGTGGATCAGCTCCGGTGGCGGTACTGACTTCATGCGCGTCATCTCCGAGGACACCTACGGCATCCCGCCCCAGCAGGTCATCGGCAGCGACTTGAAGGAGCACTTCGACGACCAGGACGGCCACCCCGTGCTGCGGCGCGAGGCGAAGGTGGAGCACATCAATGACAAGGCGGGCAAGCCGGTGGGCATCGGGCAGCGCATCGGGCGGCGGCCCGTGTTCGCCGCGGGCAACGTGCGTTCGGGCGGGGACATCCAGATGCTCCAGTACACGAAGCAGCAGCCGCGCGCGGGCTTCACCCTGCTCATCAACCACGACGACGCGCAGCGCGAGTTCGCCTATCAGGAGAAGAACGACGCCTCGCTGAAGGCCGCGCGCGCCGGGGGCTGGGCGGTGGTGAGCATGCGCCAGGACTGGAAACACATCTTCCCGGAGGGACGCTGATGCACGTCCTGCACGACATCATTGTTTTCCTGGTGTCCAGCTTCATCGTCGCGCTGGGGTTGTCCCAGGGGCTGGCGTGGCACCTGGAGGACCTGGGCCGGGGCGTGCGTCAGCCGGCGTTCAAGCGGGGGCTGCTGGTGTCGCTGGTGGCGGTGCCAGTGCTGTCCGTGCTCGTGGCCAGGGCGCTGCTGCCAGTGCAACCCGTCGCGGCGGGCGTCATCGCGTTGATGGCGTTCTGCCCGGGGCTGCCCATGTCGCTCAAGCTCATCTCCCAGCAGAAGGGGAACCTGCCGTTGGCCCTGGCGCTGTCCATCACCCTGTCGCTCATCGCCATCGTCCTGCTGCCGCTGTCGCTGACGCTGCTGGAGCAGCTGTTCCCGGTGGCCATCCAGGCGCCGCCATACCGGGTCCTCCTGGCCAGGGTCATCCTCCCGTTCCTCGTGCCCTTCGCACTGGGGATTGGACTCCAGAAGCTGTCGCCCGTCTGGGCCCGGCGTCTGCTCAAGCCCGCGAAGCTCTTCTTCGCCGTCGCGCTGGCGGTGGCGGCGCTGCTGATGATCGTCGCCGGCCTCCCGCTGTTGAAGCGCCTCCACTTCTGGGGCTTCGTCGCGATGCTGGTGGTGACGCTGGGCTCGGCGGTGATGGGCCACCTGGCGGGAAGGCCCCGGCCGGAGGACAGCACGGCGCTGGCCATCTCCGCCGTCTTCGGCAACCCGGCCTTCGCCTTCTGCCTGGGTGGCAGCACCTACCCGATGAAGACCCTGCTGGGCGTCATGGGCCTGTACCTGGTGGTGCGCACCCTGGCGCTGCTGCCGTATCAAATCTGGAACCAGCGCCACCTGAAGTCCGAACGCGGACGTGGAACGTCGCTGCCGCCGGGCAGGCGGGCCCACGCTTGAGCGCGCATGTGGCCGGGTGGGCGATGCCGTGGGCCGCGTGCGTCCCCACCCTGACCGCGGGAAGGGGGCACCGCGGCGGGTGCCCGAAGGGGACGGGCCATGAAGCTGTCAGCGGACACGCTCGGCCACGTCCTGCGGCGCGCGCTTCCGGGGGTCGAGCAGGCGCGGACGTATCCGAAGCGGTGGTTGCGCGCGGACATGCTGGCCGCGCTCACCGTGGGGGCCATGCTCATCCCGCAGGGGCTGGCGTACGCGCAGATCGTCGGCGTGCGCCCCGTGGCCGGGCTGTACGCGGGCGTCTTCGCGATGCTGGCCTACGCGCTGTTCGGCCCGTCGCGCCACCTGCTGCTGGGGCCGGAGGCGGGCGCCGCCATCCTCACCGCGACCGCGCTGGCCCCCGTGGTGGCGGGCGGAGGCCCGGAGCGGCTGGCGTCGCTCGCGGCCCTGCTGGCGCTGATGGTGGGAGGCATCAGCCTCATCGGAGGACTGTGCCGGGCGGGGGCGCTCGCGGACTTCCTGTCGCGGCCCATCCTCATCGGCTACATCAACGGCGCGGCGCTCATCATCATCGGCAGTCAGCTGGCGCGGATGCTGGGGTTGGAGCGCAAGTCGAACGAGTTCGCGGGGCAGCTCTGGGAGGTGGCGTCCAACGTGGGACGCACGCACGAGCCCACGCTGCTCCTGGGGCTGGGCATCATGGTGGCGCTGGTGGCGATGCGCCGCTTCCTGCCGCGCTGGCCCGCGCCGCTGGTGATGGTGGTGCTCACCACGCTGGCGGCTTCTGTGTTCCAACTGGAGCACGGGGGCATGAAGGTGGTGGGAAGCATCTCCGCGGAGGCGCCTGCCTTT
Source organism: Corallococcus sp. CA047B (assembly GCF_003612065.1). Classification (NCBI taxonomy): domain Bacteria; kingdom Pseudomonadati; phylum Myxococcota; class Myxococcia; order Myxococcales; family Myxococcaceae; genus Corallococcus; species Corallococcus sp. CA047B. Next base: position 2,570 of record NZ_RAWD01000388.1, on the reverse strand, counting down.
GGACTGCCTTCGGTGGGCTTCGCGGACTTCCGCGCGCTGCTGCCGGCGGCGCTCAGCCTCGCGCTGGTGAACTACGCGAGCTCCGTGCTCACGGGGCGCATCTACGCGGACCGGTTCGGCTACCGCCTGGACGCGAACCAGGAGTTCTTCGGTCAGGCGGCGGCGAACCTGGTGACCGGCCTCACGCAGGGGTTCCCGGTGACGGGCAGCGATTCGCGCACGGCGGTGAACGCGTCCATGAAGGGCCGCACGCAACTGGTGGGCGTGGGCGCGGCGGCGGTGGTGCTGGTGTTCACGCTGTTCCTCACGCCGCTGCTGGCGAAGCTGCCCCTGGTGACGCTGGGGGCCATCGTCATCGTCGCGGCGGTGTACCTGCTGGAGGTGCAGCCCATCATCTGGCTGTGGCGGGTGCGGCCAGTGGAGGCGCTGCTCGCGGTGGTGACGATGCTGGGCGTGCTGCTGCTGGGCATCCTGCAGGGCATCCTCATCGCGGTGGCGCTGGCGTTGGTGGACCTCATCCGCCGCGCGGCCCATCCCCACGACGCCGTCCTGGGCGAGCGCGAGGGCGTGCCCGGCTGGCACGACGTGGAGGGCCACGCGGACGCGGAGACGGTGCCCGGGCTCGTCGTCTACCGCTTCGACGCGCCCCTCTTCTTCGCCAACGCCCGCTTCCTGCGCGAACAGGTGCGCAGGCTGGTGGCGGAGTCCCGCGTCCCGGTGAAGTGGTTCGTCCTGGATGCGTCCTCCGTGTTCGACCTGGACGTCACCGCGGCGGAGGGGCTGGAGAAGCTGCGACGCGAACTGGAAGGCGAAGGCATCGTGCTCGCGGTGGCGCAGGCACGGGCGCCGATGCGCTCGATGCTGCGGCGCTCGGGCCTGCTTGCCCGGCTGGGGAAGGAGCGGCTCTTTCCCACCGTGGGCGCGGCAGTGCGGGCCTTCCAGCAGGAGGAGGGTCCCCGGGAGCCCGTCATGGCGGAGGCTGCCCGGCCTGCTCCGGTGCACTGACGCCATGAAACGCACGACCGGGTGGGGCAGGGGCGTGGCGCTGGGGCAGGACGCGTCCTGCGCCAGCTTCTCGCGCATCGACACGCGGGAGACGGGCGGCGCGGGCGACGACAGCGACGCGGAGGCGACATGAGACGGGAGCATCCCCTGGACCTGCCGGTGGACGAGGAGGTCGCGTCGGCCTTCCTGCTCGACCTCGCGAGGGCCCTGCACCTGGCCTACCAGCCGTCGCTGCTGGTGGAGGCGCGCGTGAGGCGGGCGGCGAAGGCCTGGGGGCTCCAGGTGGAGGTCTTCACGCTCCAGAGTCTGGCGATGACGGAGGTGGTGTCCTCACGGCGTCCCCGCGTGGCCTTCGCGCGGCTGCCCTTCAACCCGCACTGGAACCTGGGCCGGGCGGCGGCGCTCCTGCGGCTTGCGGACGCCATCGCGCAAGGGGGTGTGCGGCTGCCCGAGGCCCGTTCGGAGCTGGACCGCATCCTGGCCACGCATTCACCGTATCCCGAATGGCTGGTGTTCCTGGCGTACGGTGTCTACGGCGCGGCGGTCGCGGCCCGGGTGGGTGGGGCGTGGCTGGAGATGGGCGTGGCGTTCGTGGTGGGGGTCCTCGCGGGCGTCATCCACTTCGGCACGTTGCGTTCGCAGCGTCTGGATTTGCAGAAGAGCTTCGTGGCGACGTTCCTGGGCACGCTGGTGGCGTTCGGGTTCACGCTCGTCCTGCCGTCGTTCGACGCCGTGCGAGCCCTGTTCGGAGGCGCGACGTTGTTGGTGCCCGCGATGGTGGTGACGCTGGGCTCGCTGGAGCTGGCCACCGAGTCGGTGGAGGCGGGCCTGCCCCGGCTCACCTATGGCCTGCTGCGCTTCCTGATGATGGGGGTGGGCATCACGGCGGCGGCGACGCTCTGGAGCTTCGTCTGGCCATTGCCACCCCACTTCGGGGCGCAGGCGCTGCCGGCGCTCGTCACGCTGGTGCTGGTAGGCATTGGCGGCGTCGCGCTGGCGGTGTGCATGTCCGGACGGCCGCGGGACGTGGGGTGGATCGTCTGCGGGGTGCTGCTCGCCTACGCGACGCAGGCGGCGGCGAAGGCGGTGCTCGGGGACAGGGGCAGTCCGCTGGTGTCCGCGTTCGTGCTGGGGGTGGCGGGACTGCTCTACGGGCGCGGGAAGGACCGGATGCCCATGACCGTCATCATGCCGGGGCTGTTGCAGCTGGCGCCGGGGTTCGTCGGAACGCAGGCCCTCGTCGCGCTGCTGGGCGCGGGAGGCGCGGGCGCGAACGCCCGGCTGTTCGACGTGTTGCTGGTGGCGCTCCAGCTCGTGCTGGGCCTGGTGTTCGCCACGGTGGTGGTGCCGCCGCGCTTCTCCGTGGACCGGGAGGACCCGGTCCCCCCTCGGGCTGGCAATGCGTAGCGGCTACGGGGTGGGAGGCCGCACGATGCAGCGGAAGCCGATGTGGCTGGCTCCGCTGTCCACGGCCTGGGGCGAGCGCGCCGCGGGGCGGTAGCGGCGGCAGTAGTTGGGCGCGCACAGGTGGCTGCCACCCTTGAGGACGCGGCGGGGAATGGGGG
>NZ_RAWD01000387.1:0-7857 GCF_003612065.1 Corallococcus sp. CA047B | reverse complement strand
GCCTATATAGGGGGCCCGCCGCCCCCATTCCGGCCAGCCCGGGCCGTCCACGAGGGTGCGCGCCGCACGTCGTCCCAGAGGAGTTTCCGGTCCATGGCGTCCCTTCGAGACATCCGCAAGCGCATCCGCTCGGTGAAGAACACGCGGCAGATCACCAAGGCGATGAAGATGGTCTCCGCCGCGAAGCTGCGAAAGGCGCAGGAGGCCATCCTCGCCGCGCGCCCCTACGCGCAGACCCTGGACCAGATCATCTCCGAGCTGGCCGTGCGCTCCGCCGACCAGGAGCTGGCGCACCCGCTGCTGGCCTCCCGCCCGGTGCGCCGCGTGGAGCTGCTGCTGCTCACGTCCGACCGTGGCCTCGCCGGCGGCTTCAACTCCAACGTCATCCGCCGCGCCAACCGCTTCCTGTACGAGAACAGCAACCTCCAGGTGCGCGTCTCGACGGTGGGCCGCAAGGGCAACGACTTCTTCCGCAACCGCGGCCAGTCCATCCGCAAGGACTTCGCCGGCCTGTACGCGGGGCTCAACTACCGCTCCGCCGCCAACGTCGCCGAGGAGCTGACGGCCGCGTTCCTCAATGACGAAGTGGACGCCGTCTACGTCGTCTACAACGAGTTCGTCTCCGCCATCAGCCAGAACGTCACCGTGGCCCAGCTGCTGCCGCTGCAGCCCGCCACGACGAAGGCCACCACCCCGGCCCCCACGCCGGAGACGGTCGCCGCCGCGCCCGCGATGGTGGACTTCAAGTACGAGCCCTCCCGCCAGGCCGTGCTGGACCGGCTGGTGCCCCAGGCCGTGAACATCAAGGTCTACCGGGCGCTCCTGGAGAGCGTGGCCAGCGAGCAGGGCGCGCGCATGAGCGCCATGGAGAACGCGACCAATAACGCCACGGACATGATCTCCAGCTACACCCTGCTCTACAACCGCACCCGTCAGGCGGTCATCACCAAGGAGCTGATGGAGATCGTCTCCGGCGCCGAGGCCCTCAAGTAGTCCGCCTCCCGTCCGATCCGTTGGACCCCCACGAGGGCCCGCTCGCGCTTGCATGGCGCGGGTCGGGCCCTTCGTCGTTCCTCCTGCCAGGAAGGCAGGCGGGGAAGAAGGTTTCCACGGGGGACTGGCGCTGGGGACACCGCTCCGCTAAGCGGGACTTACACGCGCGGACCCGGGAGGCTTGACCCTGCCGGGGGGCCCCCGGTAAAGGGGGCGCGCCCACCCCTTTTCTTGGGGTCGATTTCCTGATGGGCGGCGGCGTCCCGGCCGCTCGCCATACGAGACAAGGCAGAGGATTCCATGAGCGCTCAAGTTCCGACGACTGGCAAGGTCACGCAGGTTCTCGGCCCCGTGGTCGACGTGGAGTTCCCGCCCGGCGGGCTCCCGGAAGTCTACTCGGCCCTGAAGATCACCAACCCCAACCTGGGCGCCGAGCAGGACAACCTGACGGTGGAAGTCGCGCAGCACCTGGGTGAGAACACCGTGCGCTGCATCGCGATGGACTCCACCGAGGGCCTGGGCCGCGGCATGCAGGTGCGCAACACGGGCGCCCCCATCCAGGTGCCGGTGGGCAAGGCCACCCTGGGCCGCATCATGAACGTCACCGGCGATCCGGTGGACGAGATGGGCCCCGTGAAGGCCACCGAGTACTGGCCCATCCACCGCGCGCCCCCGCTCTTCACGGACCAGGACGTGCGCGTGCAGATGTTCGAGACCGGCATCAAGGTCATCGACCTGCTCGCCCCCTACACCCGAGGCGGGAAGATCGGCCTGTTCGGCGGCGCCGGCGTGGGCAAGACGGTGCTCCTGCAGGAGCTCATCCGCAACGTGGCCGTGGAGCGCGGTGGCTTCTCCGTGTTCGCCGGCGTCGGTGAGCGCACCCGCGAAGGCAACGACCTGTACCACGAGATGCAGGAGACGAACGTCATCCAGACCGAGAACCTGGAGGCCAGCCAGGCCGTCCTCGTCTACGGCCAGATGAACGAGCCGCCCGGCGCCCGCGCCCGCGTCGCCCTCTCCGCGCTCACCATGGCCGAGTACTTCCGCGACGTGGAGGGCCGTGACGTGCTCCTCTTCGTGGACAACATCTTCCGCTTCACCCAGGCCGGCTCGGAAGTGTCCGCCCTCCTGGGCCGCATCCCCAGCGCCGTGGGTTACCAGCCCACGCTCGCCACGGAGATGGGCGGCCTGCAGGAGCGCATCACCTCCACCACGAAGGGCTCCATCACGTCCGTGCAGGCCATCTACGTGCCCGCCGACGACCTGACGGACCCCGCGCCCGCCACCGCGTTCGCCCACCTGGACGCGACCACGGTGCTCAACCGCTCCATCGCGGAGCTCGCCATCTTCCCGGCCGTGGATCCGCTGGACTCCACCAGCCGCATCCTGTCCGCGGACGTGCTCGGCGCGGAGCACTACGCCGTCGCCCGCCGCGTCCAGGGCATCCTGCAGCGCTACAAGGAGCTCCAGGACATCATCGCCATCCTCGGCATGGACGAGCTGTCGGAAGAGGACAAGCTGTCCGTGGCGCGCGCCCGGAAGATCCAGAAGTTCCTGTCGCAGCCGTTCTTCGTCGCCAAGGTCTTCACGGGCAAGGACGGCCGCTACGTGAAGCTGGCGGACACCATCCGCGGCTTCAAGGAGATCGCGGACGGCAAGCACGACGACATCCCTGAGGGCGCCTTCTACATGGCGGGCGACATCAACGAGGTCCTGGATAACGCGCGCAAGATGGCGGCGGCTTAAGCGCCGTCCCGGACCGCCCCATGCGCCTGACCGCCGCGCTCGCCCTGATGCTCTGCTGTGTCGCGCCCTCCGCCCTGGCGGCGGAGCGCGGCAGCCGGGCGCGGGTGAGCGCGAACGGGCTCTACAGCGTGCGCATGGTGGACACGGGCGTGGGCACGTGCCGGCTGGAGATGCTCAAGGAGAACGGGCCCCTCTGGTCGGCGGACGTGTGCGTGGGGACGGTGGACGACCTGTACTTCGCCTCCAACGATGGGGAGAAGGTCTGGGTGCTCTACCCGCTGGTGGAGAAGGGCAAGGCGCCCGCCGGCAAGAAGAAGCGGGGAGCGGGCCTGTCCTGGGCGCGGGTGATGGTGGCGGCCCAGTTCGACCGCGCCGGGCAGAAGCTCCAGGAGAAGCGGCTGACGGAGCTGATGACGACGAAGCAGCTCTCCGAGGTGCGGCAGATGGCGCACCACCTGAAGTGGCTGGAAGGCACGCTGGGCATCCCGGGCAAGGGCCCCCGCCTGACGGACGCCGGGGTGTTGGAGTTCGAGCCGGTGGGCGTGAAGACCCAGCGGCTGACTTTCTGATGCGGTAGCACGAGGACGTTCATGGCCAAGCTGACTGTCGAGATCGTCACCCCCGAGAAGCGCATCCTGTCCGTGCAGGCCGACGAGGCCATCGTGCCGGGCGGAGAGGGCCTGTTCGGCGTGCGGCCGGGCCACACGCCGTTCCTGTCCCTGGTGGAGCCGGGCACGCTGACCCTCATCGAGGGCGGCCGTCAGGACCGGTACTTCATCGCCGGCGGCTTCGTGGAGGTGAGCAACGACAAGGTGCTGGTGCTGGCGGACGCCGCCGAGCACGTCAACGGCATCGACGTCGCGGGCGCCCGTCGCCGCCTGGCGGAGTCCGAGGCGCGCCTCAAGGACCTGAACAGCGCGGACGCGCGCTACGCGCTGGAGCAGGCCGCGGTGCGCCGCGAGGCCGCGCGCATCACCGCCAGCGAGACGCGCTGACGTCCCACCGCGCCCTTCGCCGGGCGCGTCTGAAACACCTGTCGCCATCGCGAAGAGGGTGGAGCCCCGAAGCCCCGTGACACCGGGGACGGCGCTTCACCCTTTCTGCGTTTCTGGCGCCGGGCGCATGATGCGGGTCCGTCATGAACGCTCCTGTCTCCCCCGTCCTCGAATTGTTCCACCGCATCGCGGATCCGCCGTCCGCGACCGCGCGCCGCTTCGTCACCGACCATGCGCTGGAGGACCGCGTGCGCTTCCGCAACCTCACCTACGCGGAGGTGGAGGCGGACTGGCGCGAGCGCGGGGGCCACACGTCCCCGGCGCTCTGGGACGGCACGCGCCTGCATCAGGGCGCGGAGGCGGTGGTGGCGCGGTTGCTCGCGGTGGTCAACCTGGGCCGCGACGATTCGTGAGCGTGCGTGCGCGCGGCGTCATGCGCGCGGTGCTTCGTGTGATCGACGCGAAGTCGCGCGCGTCAAGGTGAACACCTGAGCCCGTGGGCGGTGCACGCGCACGGCGCCTTGCGCACCCACGCGCGGCCACCCGTGCGTCCCTTTCGGTCCATGCGCAGCATCCGGAGTTGGACACGGAAGCAGGCCCGCGTACGTCATCGGGGGCGCCTGCTTGCTGAAACGCAGCGGGATGCGATAGCTACCGCGCCCCCGGTTGCGCCGCGTTGACGGCGGAGGAGGCAGAAAGTGTCGACGCGCGCGGTGCAATTCGGCGGGAGGTTTCCTGTCCATCGCTTCACCGAACCCGCTCCGTGCACGTCAAGGCCCCATGATGAAGACGCTGTCGCTTCGCGCGCCCTCGCAGCGTTCATCTCGGTGCTCGTCCTTGCCTGAGGCTCGGGTAATCTCCGCCCCTCCGATGCCGCTGACCCCCGCAGATCGCCAGGACCGGTTTCATGCGGCGTTTCTCGGGCTCGCCATCGGCGACGCGCTCGGCTTTCCGCTCCGGGGCGTTCCCCCGGCCAGCCTGTCGCGCCTGCCGGGGCTGGCGGAGGACTTCGCGCCCCGCCCGCGCGGCAAGTTCGCCAAGGGCCAGTTCAGCGACGACACGCAGCTCCTGCTCGCCGCCGCGGAGAGCGTCATCCGCGAGGGCAAGGTGGATGGCCGCAGCGCCGCGGCGCACCTGGCGTGGCTGTGGCAGGAGGGCATCATCCTGCAGCCGCCGCGCAGCCTCTCGGAGTCGCTCCAGCGGCTCGCCGGGGGCACGCCGTGGATGAGCGCGGGCGCGCCGCTGGGCACCCGCTGCCCGTCCGTGCTGAGCCGCGCGCTGGTGGTGGGCCTGTTCGAGAGCGGCCAGCGCGCGCGCCTGCCGCACGACGCGGGCGTGCTCACGGTCATCACGCACAAGGACCCCATCTGCGCGGCGGCCGCGGCCGCGTTCGCGCAGGCGGTGGCGCTGGGCCTGGAAGAGGAGGCCCTCACGCCCGCGGCCTTCTGTGACGCCCTGGCGCTGGCCGCCGCGGTGCACGACAAGGCGCTGGCGGAGGAGATCCGCCACCTGCCGCGCCTGCTCACCTGGGACACCCAGCGTGCGCTCAACCAGCTTCGCAAGGTGGGCGTCCCCCCCAGCGAGCTGAAGGGCGTGGACGGCCTGCCGGCCCACGTGGTGCCGGTGCTGCTCACCTCGCTGTACGCGACGCTGAAGGTGCCGCACGACTTCCGCGAGGCCGTCGTCCTCACGCTGCGCTGTGGTGGCGAGGCGGACGTGGCCGCGGCCCTCACCGGGGCCCTGCTGGGCGCGCACCTGGGCACGCGCGCCCTGCCGGCCCGCCTGCGCAAGCAGGTGCTGTACGCGGAGAACCTGGTGGACACCGCGGACCGGCTGTTCCGCGCCCGCCAGGTGCGCGAGACGCTGGCCACGGCGATCGCCCACCAGAAGACCCGCCGCTAGCGCCTGCCTGCTGTCCGGAAGCCCGCCCATCCTTTCCGGGCGGGGGTACCAGGCAGGCAGACGGACGACGATGGGGTGTGCGCCGGGACTTCTCCCGCCCACCCTTCCTGACCAACTTGAGGAGCAGAACAGGGGTGGACGGGACGCCGAGCAGGCGTCCGCTGCTGTCTTTCCCTGGGCCCACCAAGTCGGAGGCACGGTCGTGGACCTCGAATCGGAACGCCTGGAGCGCACCCAGCTGGAGACGCTCTCCACGTCGGAACTCATCCGGCATGCGCTGTCGGAAACCCGCCTGTTGGTGAAGGCGGAGGTGATGCACGCCAAGAAGGAGCTGAAGCAGGAGCTCAAGGCCGCCAAGACCGCGGGCATCCTCCTGGGAGCGGGGGCCGTGCTGGCCCTCACCTCGCTGGCGGTCCTCTTCGTCGCGCTGGGGCTCGCCATTCCCGTGGTCGCCGCGCTGGGCGTGGCCATCGTGGGCGTGGTGCTGCTGGCGGTGGCGGGCCTGCTGCTGTTCCTGGGCTCCAAGCGGGTGCCCAAGCAGGCGATGCCGCACACCCAGGAGCGTTTGAAGGCGGACTTCAAGATGACCCGGGAGACGCTGCAATGAGCCAGGCACCCGAATCCGACATCCAGGTCGCGGACCACGCCATCACCCGCCGCATGGGCGACCGTGAACAGGTGGAGCAGACGGCGGACCGCATCCGCGACGAGCTGCTCCTGACGCTGGAGGAGCTGGACCGCCGGCGCCACCGGGCCACCGACGTGCGCCACCACCTGAACCAGAACCGCGACCTGCTCGTCACCGTGGGCGCCGCCGCGCTGGTGGTTGCGGGCGTGGGCGTGGGGTTCGCCATCTACCGCTCCCGCCACCATGACGAGCGCGTGCGCCGCCAGCGCCGCCAGGCCCTGTCACGGGCGTGGGACCATCCGGAGCGGGTGGCCACCAGCGTGGAGGACAAGCCCCTGGGGGCGGAGCTGGGACGCAAGCTGGTGATGATCTTCGCCACCACGCTCGCCACCGCCGTGGCCCGCAACTCCATGCAGTCCCTGGTGCCCTCGCGGGCCCCCGCCAAGGTGCCTGCGGACACTGATAAGAAATAGTGAAGGCGCAAAAAGCGCGCATAAAGCAGACTGATGTGCATGACGGACCTGCTCTATGCGCGTGCGCAGATGGGGCTGTCGCTCGCGTTCCACATCGTGTTCGCGGCGGCCGGCGTGGCGTTGCCGGTGCTGATGGTGCTGAGCGACTGGAAGCACCGGCGGACGGGGGACAACGACTACCGCAAGCTCAGCGAGAAGCTGGCCAAGGGCACCGCCATCCTGTTCGCGGTGGGCGCGGTGAGCGGCACGGTGTTGTCGTTCGAATTGGGGTTGCTGTGGCCGGAGTTCATGGGCCGCTACGGGGAAGTGATTGGCCTGCCCTTCAGCCTGGAGGGTGTGGCCTTCTTCACCGAGGCCATCTTCCTGGGCATCTACCTGTACGGCCGCGAGCGGGTGTCGCCGAACCTGCACCTGTTCAGCGGCGTGATGGTGGCGGTGAGCGGCGCGGCCAGCGCGTTCTTCGTCACGCTGGTGAACACGTTCATGAACAACCCGTCCGGCTTCACGGCCACGCCCGCGGGGCCCGTGGACGTGCAGCCGCTGGTGGCGATGTTCAGCCCCGGCTGGCAGTACCAGACGACGCACGTGCTGCTCTCCAGCTACCAGGCCAGCGCGTTCGCCATGGCGGGCATCCACGCCTTCATCCTGCTCAAGCACCCCGGGGCGGCCTTCCACAAGAAGGCGCTGTCCGTTGCGCTGCCCCTCGCGTGCATCACCGCGCTGCTGCAGCCCGTGGTGGGGGACCTGTCCGCCAAGCACGTGGCGAAGGCGCAGCCGGTGAAGCTGGCCGCGATGGAGGGACACTTCGAAACGGAGGTGGGCGCGCCGCTGCTCTTGGGGGGCCTGCCGGACGTGGAGACGCGCACCGTCCCGGGCTCCATCGGCGTGCCGAAGGGGCTCTCCATCCTGGCGTTTGGCGACCCGGACGCGGAGGTGAAGGGGCTGAATGACTTCCCGCGCGACACCTGGCCGCCGGTGGCGAAGGTGCACGTGGCCTTCCAGGTGATGGTGGGCACGGGCAGCCTGATGGCGCTGCTCGCGCTGGTGACGCTGTTGCGCAGGTGGCGGGGCCGCGAGTGGCCGCACGGGCGGGGGCTGATGCGGGCGTGGCTCGTCGCGG
>NZ_RAWD01000386.1:0-7996 GCF_003612065.1 Corallococcus sp. CA047B | reverse complement strand
GGCCTCGAAGGCGAGCGGCAGCGCCAGCGTGACGGTGGCCACCAGGTTGATCCACAGAAGCTGCGTGGGGCGCATGGCCATCAGCGGCACGTGCACGCCCGCGGCCTGCTGGATGGGAAAGAAGGCCACGCCCATGAGGAGGATGAGGGCGAGCCCCAGGTTGGTGGGCAGCACGAAGGCCAGGGACTTGATGAGGTTGTCGTAGACGCGGCGGCCCTCCTCCACGGCGGAGACGATGGTGGCGAAGTTGTCATCCGTCAGCACCAGGTCCGCCGCCTCGCGGGACACCGCCGTGCCGGTGATGCCCATGGCCACGCCGATGTTCGCCTGCTTGAGCGAGGGGGCGTCGTTGACGCCGTCGCCCGTCATCGCCACCACGTGTCCCTGGGCCTGGAGCGCGCGCACCAGGCGCAGCTTGTGTTCGGGGGCCACGCGCGCGAACACGTTCGTGTCCATCACCGCCCGGGCCAGGTCCGCGTCGTCCAGCTCCGACAGGCGCGCGCCCGTGAGGCCCGGATGCCCCGGGGTGTGGAGGCCCAACTGGAGGCCAATGGCCTCCGCCGTGGCCAGGTGGTCCCCGGTCATCATCTTCACGCGGATGCCGGCGGTGTGGCAGCCCTTCACCGCCTCCACGGCCTCCTCGCGGGGCGGGTCGATCATCCCCTGCAGGCCCAGCAGCGTGAAGCCGTCCTCCGCGTCGCGAAGCTGGAGGGCCGTGGCCCCGGGGGCGTCCTTGCGCGCGACCGCGAGCACGCGCATCCCCTGGCGCGCCATGCGCTCGACCTGCGCCAGCACGCCGTCCGCGTCCTCCTTCGGCGTGCAGCGGCGCAGCACCACCTCCGGCGCGCCCTTGATGAAGATGAACAGGTCGCGGCCGTCCGCCCCGTTCGCGTGGAGCGTGGCCATGAACTGTTGTTCCGACTCGAAGGGGATGGCGTCCAGGCGGGGATGGCGCGCGCGCAGGTCGCTCACGCCCAGGCCCACCTTCTCCGCGGCGACCAGCAGCGCGCCCTCGGTGGGGTCTCCGGTCATCCGCCAGCGCCCGTCCTGGGCCTGGAGCGTGGCCTCGTTGCACAGCACGCCCGCGAGCAGCAGCGCGCGCACGTCCTCGGGCGGCGCGTCCTGGGGCTGCCCCTCCCGCAGGAGCTGTCCCTCGGGGTCATAGCCCACGCCGGTGAGCGCGTAGTGTTCGCGCGGGGTCCACAGCGCGCGCACGGTCATCTCATTGCGGGTGAGGGTGCCCGTCTTGTCCGTGCAGATGACGGTGGTGCTGCCCAGCGTCTCCACCGCGGGCAGCTTGCGGATGACGGCGCGGCGGGTCGCCATGCGTTGCACGCCAATGGCCAGCGCGATGGTGACGATGGCCGGCAGCCCTTCTGGGATGGCGGCCACCGCCAGGGTGATGGACACCAGCACGGCGTCGCTGAACATGTACCCGCGCCCGAGCCCCACGCCCAGCAGCACGGCGGACAGCACGACGATGCCCAGCGTGATGATGCGCCCCAGCCGCGCCAGCTCCCGCGTGAGCGGCGTGGTCAGGTCGGCGGCCTGCGCCAGCAGGTGGGAGATGCGGCCCAGCTCGGTGGCGCTCCCGGTGGCGACCACCACCGCGGTCGTCGTGCCGGAGGTCACCAGGGTGCCTCCGAACGCGAGGCTCGCCCGGTCCCCCAGCTCCGCATCCCCAGCGACGGCCGCGACGTGCTTGCTGGAGGGGACGGACTCCCCGGTGAGGGCGGCCTCCTCCACCTGGAGGTTGCGGGAGCGCAGCAGGCGCAGGTCCGCGGGCACGCGGTCACCGGACGCCAGTCGCACGACGTCGCCGGGCACCAGCTTCGACGCGGGCAGGGCCACCTGTCGGCCGTCGCGCATCACGGTGGTGGACTCCGGCACCATGTGGCCCAGCGCTTCGATGGCCTTGCCCGCGCGGTACTCCTGCACGAAGCCGATGAGCGTGTTGAGCACCACGACGGCGGCCACCACCAGCCCGTCGGTCACCTTGCCCAGCAGGATGGCCAGCACCGCGGAGGCGATGAGCACCCAGATGAGCGGGCTGTTGATCTGCCGCCACAACAGCTTCCACGCGCTGTCGGCGCGCTCGCGCTTCAGCTCGTTGGGGCCGAAGCGTGCAAGGCGTTCCCGGGCCGCCTCCTCCGTGAGCCCCGCCTCGGTGCTGCCCAGCCGCTCCAGCACCGCCTCGGCAGGCAGGGCATGCCAGGGCACGGGCGGGGCCACATCACCCTGGATGCCCTGCTGCTTCCCGGTGCGTGGCCCCTGCTGCATGGCGTGCCTCCCGGAAGGAAGGTGGCAATGCCGGGGCCACCAGACCCCGGAAGGCCGCCGTCGGGCCGCCGGCAAGCAAGCCCGGCCGCCCTGGCTTCTTCAGGCGGAGCGGGTCAGGGCGGAGACAGGAAGCAAGCAGGCGGAAGGAGCGAGCGGGTGTCCTCCAGGGCACCTCCGGGGGCGACCGCCGCCCGACCCCGGGGCCGGCAATCTCCCTTTGAAATTCGGAGCGCCTTCCCGTAGTTTCCCCCGCGACTTCGAGGAGCGTTGCGAGGCCCTCCCGGCCCCAGGCTCGAAGCCGACTGACCCAACGGCGCTCACCTGTACGCGTTTCTGGCGAGGGTGAGTCCGGCCGAAGGGCCTGATGTCCTCTCTCGCCAGGACGGCGCGCCACCTGGACCCGGAGCCATTCCATGACCGCAGCCACCCCGCAGAAGAAGCAGGATTACGCCGTCGCCGACCTCAAGCTCGCCAGCTGGGGCCGCAAGGAGATCCGCATCGCCGAGAGCGAGATGCCCGCGCTCATGGCCATCCGGGACGAGTACGCCAAGCAGCAGCCCCTGAAGGGCGCTCGCGTGACGGGCTCGTTGCACATGACCATCCAGACGGCCGTGCTGGTGGAGACCCTCCAGGCGCTCGGCGCGGAAGTCCGCTGGGCGTCCTGCAACATCTTCTCCACCCAGGACCACGCGGCCGCCGCGCTGGTGGAGGCCGGCACGCCGGTGTTCGCGCACAAGGGTGAGTCCCTCAAGGAGTACTGGGACTTCACCCACCGCATCTTCGAGTTCGGCCCCGCCGGCAGCGACCACGAGGGTCCGAACATGATCCTCGACGACGGTGGCGACGCGACCCTGCTCATGCACCTGGGCAAGCGCGCGGAGAAGGACCTGGGCGTCATCTCCAAGCCCGAGAGCGAGGAGGAGCGTGAGCTGTACGCCTCCATCAAGGCCAAGCTCGCGGAGGACGCGACCTGGTACACGCGCAAGAGCGCCAAGATTCTGGGCGTCACCGAGGAGACCACCACGGGCGTGCACCGCCTGCAGGAGATGTCCGTCAAGGGCACGCTCCTGTTCCGCGCCATCAACGTCAACGACAGCGTGACGAAGAGCAAGTTCGACAACCTGTATGGCTGCCGCGAGTCGCTGGTGGACGGCATCAAGCGCGCCACGGACGTGATGATCGCCGGGAAGATCGCCGTCGTCGCCGGCTACGGCGACGTGGGCAAGGGCTCCGCGCAGGCGCTGCGCGCGCTGTCCGCCCAGGTGTGGGTGACGGAGATCGACCCCATCTGCGCCCTGCAGGCCGCGATGGAGGGCTACCGGGTCGTGACCATGGACTACGCCGCGGACAAGGCGGACATCTTCGTCACCGCGACGGGCAACAAGAGCGTCATCACCCACGCGCACATGGCCAAGATGAAGGACCAGGCCATCGTCTGCAACATCGGCCACTTCGACAATGAGATCGAGGTCGCCTCCCTGGAGAAGTACCAGTGGGAGGAGATCAAGCCCCAGGTCGACCACGTCATCTTCCCGGACAACAAGCGCATCATCCTGCTCGCCAAGGGCCGCCTGGTGAACCTGGGCTGTGGCACCGGCCACCCCAGCTACGTGATGTCCAGCTCCTTCGCGAACCAGACCATCGCGCAGATCGAGCTGTACTCGCACAGCGACAAGTACCAGGTGGGCAAGGTCTACGTGCTGCCCAAGCACCTGGATGAGAAGGTCGCCCGGCTCCAGCTCAAGAAGCTCAACGCGCAGCTCACCGAGCTGACGCCGGAGCAGGCCCACTACATCGGCGTGGAGAAGTCCGGTCCCTACAAGCAGGACACGTACCGCTACTAAGCGCGTCCGGCTTCCGTGACACCCGGGGCACCGTGGGCAATTCGCCCGCGGTGCCCTTCGTCATTCCAAAGGCACGGCTTCAGAACAGGCGGTTGAGGCCGTTGAGCGCGGCGACGCGGTAGGCCTCCGCCATGGTGGGGTAGTTGAACGTGGTGTTGATGAAGTAGTCGATGCTGTTGCCCGGCCCTTCCTGCGCCATGATGGCCTGGCCGATGTGGATGATTTCGGAGGCGTTGTCCCCGAAGCAGTGGATGCCCAATATCTCCCGGGTCTCCCGCTGGAAGAGCAGCTTCAACATGCCCACGGTGCGGCCGGTAATCTGGGCGCGCGCCAGGCTCTTGAAGAAGGCGTGGCCGACTTCGTAGGGGACGCCCGCCTGGGTGAGCTCGCGCTCGGTGCGGCCCAGGCTGCTGATTTCGGGGCTGGTGTAGATGCCGGTGGGGATGTCCTTGACCAGCTTGTGCTCCAGCCGTCCCTCCACGATGTGCGTGGCGGCGAAGCGGCCCTGGTCATAGGAGGCGCTGGCCAGGGACGGGGCGCCCACCACGTCCCCCACCGCGTAGATGTGCGGCACGGACGTCTGGTACGCGTCGTTGACCTGGATGCAGCCGCGTGAATCCACCGCGATGCCCAGCGCCTCCAGGCCCAGGTCCTGGCTGTTGCCGGAGCGGCCGTTGGCCCAGAGGAAGACGTCCGCCTTGAGCCGCTTGCCGCTCTTCAGGTGCAGCACCACGCCGTCATCGTGGGCCTCCACCTGCGTCATCTCCTCCTGGTGGCGGATGAGCACGCCCTGCTCGCGCAGGTGGTAGGAGAGCGCGTCGGAGATTTCGTCGTCCAGGAAGGACAGCAGCCGGTCGCGCGTGTTCACCAGGTCCACCTTCACGCCGAGCATCCGGAACATGGAGGCGTACTCGCAGCCGATGACGCCCGCGCCGTAGATGATCATCGACAGCGGGGACTCGCGCAGCCGCAGGATGGTGTCCGAGTCGAAGATGCGCGGGTGGCGGAAGTCCACGCCCTTGGGGTGGTAGGGCCGGGAGCCGGTGGCCACGACGAAGGCCCCGGCCGTCATCAGCTCCACGGAGCCGCGCGGCTCCGTCACCTCCACCGTGTGCGCGTCCCGGAAGCGCGCGCGGCCCACCACCAGCTCCACGCGGTTGCGCTCGTAGAAGGTGCTGCGCAGCTGCACCTGCTTGGACACCACCGTGCTGGCGGCGCGCATCATGTCCTTGAGCGTGGTGTGCCGCGCCAGCTCCGCCCGCAGCTCCGGGTGGTCCTGCTGCACGTCCATGAGGCGCTGGATGGCGTGGCGCAGCGCCTTGGAGGGGATGGTGGCTGTGTGGGTGCAGGCGCCGCCCACCAGGGGGCTCTGCTCCACGGAGCACACCCGGCGGCCGGACTTCACCGCCTTCATCGAAGCGCCTTCACCGCCCGGACCGGAGCCGAGGACCACCACGTCGAACTGCCGAGCACTCATGGGGGCGGAGTGTTTCCCCACCCCGGCCCCGAGGAAAGAAAGCTGCCTCGGGGCCGAGCCTGCCTGCTTCCTCAGGGCGAGTAGACGGCCTTCAACTGCACGCCGGCATAGTCGGCGTAGCCCCGGAGCATCACGTGGTAGACGCCCGCGGACGGGGCCGTGATGCGGCACTGCTCGTTGTTCCCGCCCAGGTAGCCCCGGCAGTCGTAGAAGATTTCCGTCGGCTGCGTGTCCTTGCGGACGTACAGGTCGGAGTCACCCGTACCGCCGGTGGTGGTCACGTCCAGGTAGGACTGGCCCGACGGCACGACGAGGGTCCAGTAGCTCAGGGAGCCTGCCACGCCCGACAGGTTGGACACCGGCTGGTTGTTGCCCAGCACCGTGCCCCCGCCGCCGCTTCCGGGCGTATAGACGCCGCGCAGGCTTACCCCGGAGAGCGTCCCGGACGAGGACGCGTTGTAGACGCGCACGTGCCAGACGCCCGCCGCCGGCGAGTTGACGGTGCAGGTCTGCGCGGAGCCGGAGCCCAGCGTGGAGGCGCAGTCGTAGGACGCAGGCGTGGGCGCGCTGTCGCGCTTCACGTAGAGGTGCCCCATGCCGTCGTAGCCCGACGACGACGTGAACACGACCTTGGTCGCCCCCGGCGGCACGGTGAGGGTGTAGTCACAGGAGAGGCTGCCGGCGGCGGCCCCCACGTTGTTCACGGCCGTGTTGTTGACGAGCGCGCTGGTGGTGGTGCAGCCCGGATAGCCGGTGATGGAGTAGCTGGCCGTCAGGCTCGCTCCGGAGAAGGTGCCCTGGCCATACATCCGCGCGTAGTAGATGCCGGACTGGGTCGCGGGCACGGTGCAGGTCTCCGTGTTGGAATAGCCCGAGGACTTGCAGTCGTACGTGGACTCGTTCGGTGAGGAGCCCCGGCGCACGTACAGGTCGCCGTTGCCGGTGCCCCCGCTGGTGACGAACTGCACGCTCGTCACGCCCGTGGGGATGTAGAACAGGTAGATGCAGGACCAGCTCCCCGCCGACGTCCCGATGTTGCCCACCGGCACGCCGTTGGTCAGGGTCGTCGTGCTGGTGCAGCCCGCCGAACCCGACGGCGTGTAGGCGCCCGTCAGGCGCAGGTTGGAGAACGCGGAGAAGCCGTAGACCTTCACGTAGTACGTGCCGGCCTGGGCGGTATTGATGAGGCAGGACTCCGAGCTGCTGCTGCCATTGGAAAGACAGTCATACGCGCCCAGGTTGGGCTCCGCGCCATACTTCACATACAGGTCCGCGTCTCCCGACCCCACGGCGGTGTCGAAGCGGAGGTTCACCGCACCCGCCGGAACGGTCAGCGTATAGGTGCAGGACCACTCACCGGTGTTCGCGCTCAGGCCGTTCACCGGGGTGTTGCTGGTGAGCGGAATCGGCCCGGTGCAACCCGCGAACGCGAGGACCCGCTCCGTCGGAGGCGGGCCCTTCTCCTTCACCGGGGCCTGCTCCTCTTCCACTCCGTTTTCGAGGGGCGCTTCCAGCTCCGCTCCGCAGCCCGTCAGTGCCACCGTCAGCCATGCGGCGGCGAATGCCTTCCATGCAAGACGCTTCAAGTGTTGCTCCTTTATTGAGGATTCGTTGCGCCCGAGGCCGCGAAAAACTGTCGCCGCAAGCCTTCGGACAAGGAGCAACCTAACAGTCGTGTCTGACATGGATTCGCACCCGGAGTGGGTGGACTCCGGCGCGGCTCAGGGCGCGAGGAACAGGCTCGCGCCGCTCGCGAGGCGCTTGCTGACGGCGCGTGTGTCCAACTGGATGAGGGCCTCGGGCGACTCCTCCGCCTGCTCCTCCGGAGAGAGCGAATCCCATTCCTCGGTGTCGAGCACTTCCGGCACCACGAGCGTGCGCAGGTCGGGCTGCTTCGGGGGCTTGATGGGCGTGCGCCCGTGCATCACGTAGTGCGTGAGGTGCTTTGCGCGCAGCAGGGACGGGTCGCCAAAGAGGGTGAGCCACGCGCCCGAACCGGAGTCGAGCAGCTCCGCCTCCACGGCGCCCGCCACGTACGCGATGCTGTCCGCAGCGCGGGTGACAAGCGCTTCCTTCACACGCAGCGTGCCGGTGCACACGAACGAGAACCCGACGCCCACGTAGAGGTTGCGGCAGGTGACGTCGCCGAACACGATGAGGACGCCCTCGTCGTGCTTGCCGGTGGTCACCAGGACGTTGCCGTCGACCTCCAGGGGGCCCATCACCAGGGTGTATGGATTGGACGGCTTCCACGTCGCGGGGTCTGAATGCTTCACCTGCGCGAGTTCGTCCCACGGTGCTTCCACGTCGAGCGTGAGCAGGTCCCTGACGAACTTCTGGAGCTGCTCCGGGGCCGTCTGGAGTTGGGGCGGAGGGGGGGGCCTGGGGGGCATCG
>NZ_RAWD01000385.1:0-8024 GCF_003612065.1 Corallococcus sp. CA047B | reverse complement strand
GAGGTCCCCCTCATGGTCCAGGTCAAGCGTCCTTCCAGCCCCACGTCGCCCCTCCAGACGCGGGTCGCGCCGGAAGCCTCCACCCGGTCCAGGTCCGCGTTGGGCTTCAACGCCGTGGCGGCGCGCGACAGCTTCAGCACGGCGGCTCCGGCGGGCTCTCAGCGGGGCAATGCGCTCTCGCAGGTGAACAGCCTGCGCCTGCCCATCCCCTGGCCGGGCAAGGGCGAGGCGGACAAGATCGGTTGGATCCAGAAGGCGTATCCGCCGGCCAAGGACTCCACCGCGGAGTTCCAGAAGCTCAACCAGGCGGTGCGCACGGGCCAGAACGTGCTGCCTCCCGAGGCCAAGGACTGCGTGTTCCTGGCGGTGGGCGGGCTGCTGTCGGAGGCGGCGCCCAAGGAGATCTACTTCGACAAGAACCTGGACGCGCTGGAGGCCCAGGGGCTGCAGGTGGGCCGGGTGCCCGTGGACACGGACATGGGCGTGGAGCACAACGCGGCCATCGTCCGGCAGGCGGTGCTGGAAGCCGCCAAGAACGGCAAGCAGGTGGTGCTGATGGGCCACAGCAAGGGCGGCCTGGACTCGGCGGCGGCCCTGGCGCTGTACCCGGAGCTCAAGGAGCACGTGCGCGCCCTGGTCACCATCCAGTCGCCGTACGGCGGCTCGCCCATGGCGCAGGACCTGCTGGACAACCCGCTGGTGCGCTACGGCGTGGGCGGCGCCATCGAGGCCATTGGCGGCAGCATCCAGGCCGGTGAGGACCTGACGTACGACTCGCGCAAGAAGTTCCTGGCCGAGCACCCGATGCCCGCGGGCATCCCCACCGTGTGCATGGCCTCCACCACCGCCAACCCCACCTCGCCGCTGTTCGTCGCCGAGGAGTACATGCAGCAGCGCTACGGCGTGAAGTCGGACGGCCTGGTGCTCCCGCAGGACGCGTTCATCCCCGGCTCCAAGTCCGTGACCCTGCACGGGCTGGATCACCTCGACTCCACCGGGACGACGCTGAACCCGTTCAAGCCCTACCAGCCCGAGGACCTGACCCTCTCGCTGGTGGCCATGGCCTTGAACATGCCCAAGGGCGGCTGAGAAACGACGTCGCCCAGCGGCTAGATTCGGGGCCGTGAGCCTCTTCCCGACGACCCTCCCCCCCGCCGAAGCCATTCCCTTGCGCGGAGGTCCCACGCTGCGCTGGGGCGTGCTCGCGCCCGGACGGATCGCGGGAGGCTTCGTCTGGGCCCTGCATCACCACACCGACCAGCGCGTCCACGCGGTCGCCTCGCGGGATCCCGAACGCGCCGGGCGCTTCGCCGCGACCTACGGCATCTCGCGCGTCCACGCGTCCTACGAGCAGCTCGTCGCCGATCCCCTCGTCGACATCGTCTACGTGGCGTCTCCCCACAGCGAACACAAGCGCCAGGCCCTGCTCGCCATCGCCGCCGGCAAGCACGTCCTCGTGGAGAAGCCTCTCGCGCTCGACGCTGGCGAGGCCCGCGACATCGCCCGGGCCGCTCGCGCCGCGGGCGTCTTCGCCATGGAGGCCCTGTGGTCGCGCTTCCTTCCCCAGACGCTGCTCATCGAACGACTGCTGCGCGAAGGCGTGCTCGGAGACCTCCGGCTCGTCATGGCGGACTTCGGGGGCCGCTTCGACTTCGAGCCTGAAGGCCGCATCTTCAACCCCGCGCTCGGCGGCGGCGCCCTGCTCGACATCGGCATCTATCCCATCTGGCTCGCGCACTTCGTGCTCGGCCCGCCTCCGCACGTGCACGCGACAGGCTCCCTCACCCAGACAGGCGTGGACGGGCAGGCGGCCCTCGTCCTCACCTACGCCACGGGGGCCCAGGCGCTGCTGCACACCACCCTCTTCGCGGAGACGCCCCAGGAAGCCGTCATCGCGGGCACGCACGCGCGCCTCCAGCTCGACTCGCGCTTCTTCACTCCCGGCGGCTTCACGTTGAAGGCCGCGAGGTCGGACCAGCAACTGCGCTGGACCGACCCGTCCGGCATCCACGGCAGCGAGGGCCTCGCCTATCAGGCCGCCGCGGTCGCACGACACATCGCCGAGGGACTCACGGAGTCACCGCTGCATCCGCTCGAGCGCAGCATCGCCGTGCTCGAAACCATCGACTCGGCGCGCGGGCAGCTTGGAGCCTCCGGCAGCGCAGGCGGGCCCGTCCGCTGAGTCGAGCGCGGTGGGCACTGGCAGCCCCGGGCCTGCGCATCCAAGCAGGCCCTGGAGGTCCAAGGTCAGACACCGCGCTCAGAGATTTGGAGAGGCGCTATGGCACCGCGCCCGTGGCAGGCGAAGCCGGCGGCGCCTCCTCCTGGGTCACGGGCGAATTCAACGTCCAGGAGAAGGAGTGGACCGTTCCCAACAGCCGGTAGGCCGCGCGCCTTCCACAACCCGAGACTCCAACCGTGACGGGGTCCAGCCGGGTCGTCGTGAGCTTCGCCCGCTCACAGTCCAGGTCGAACGCCGCACGGCCCTTCACATCGGGAACCCAGGCGCACTGCCCCATCTTGCAGCGCAGCTCGTAGGTCGTGTCGGCGTTGCAGCCACTCATCTGATACTGGTTCTCACCAAGATAGGTCGGCGTCAGCTCCTCGGTGCAGTTGAGGTCCTTGGCGGCGAGCTTCTCCAGGTTCGCATAGCGCTTGGCGTTCATGGACGGCCCCATTCCAGACAGGTCCACCTTGGAGTTGCTCCGGCTTCCACCGCAGCCCATCACCAGGAACGCCACGCCCAGGCCCGTGAGCGACAATCGAGAGAGGTTCATGTCGCGGCCCTCTACCACACTCACGCGGCCACGACCGTCCCCAGGGCCACCGCGCACAGCTTCTCCTCGCCGTCCTGCACCGCGAAGATCTCGCACTGGCAGACGGCCTGACGTTTCCCCACGCTCTTCGCCTGCGCCCGCGCGATGAGCAGCGTTCCCAGCGCCGGCTTCAGGTAGTTGATCTTGTATTCGGACGTCAGCGCGTTTCCGCCCAGCGCCAGCCCGCCCGCGAACGTGATGGCATTGTCCGCGAGGTAGCTGAGCACACCCCCGTGGACGAAGCCGTGCTGCTGCTTCAGTTGATCGACAACGGGCAGCCGCAGCTCCGCGGTCCCAGGCCCGCTGCTCGCGAGCTGAGCGCCCAGGAACTGGCTGAAGGGTTGGGAGGCGAATACCTGGCGCGCGAACTCCTGGAGGTCGTCCACTTCATGCTCCTGCGTTCAAGAAGGAAGGTTGCAGGAGCATGGCGCGAAAGCGGGTGTCCATCCAGGAAGCCGAAGCCCGGTCATCCGGGAAGCGCTCGAGTCCTCACGGGTTCTCGATGTCAGCCTTCTTCCACTGCTGGTGGTTGAAGCGCGGGTCCCGGTTGGGGTCGTAGTTCGGGTCGTTCGACGGCACGTACTGACCGCTGTCATTCATCCAGTACCGGGTGGCGCCCGCCTGCACCTGGTAGCGCTGTCCGTCGGCCGTGTTGCGGACCGTCTCCTCTTCCTTGATGGCGTTCATGGAGCGGTGGTGGATGCGATCCGACGTGGCGCTGTTCTGGGCGTAGGTCGCCGCGATGGACGCATTGATGGCGTCGTTCTTCTCGTGGAAGGTCCGCTGCTGCGCCTCGAAGGCCGCCTTGTTGGCCTGCATGCGCTGCTGGTGCCCCGCCCAGCTCGACTGCTCCCGAGCCATCTCGCCCTGATTGTACGCCCGGACGTACTCGGGATTGTACTGGACGTTCGCCAAGGCATTCAGGACGAAGCCCTTGCTCTCCTCGTACCGCTCCTCCGGCGCGTCGAGGGTGTGGCAGTAGTAGTTCCAACTGACCATGTTCCCCATGTCGGTCGCGTTCAGGTGGATCAGCACCAGGTAGGGCTTGCCGCTCGTTCTGGCCCACTCCGTCACCCGCGCGAGGAAGAGCTGCCGGACCGGTCCCACCTTGTAGAGCAGGTCCGAGAAGCCCTTGTCGGCCATCGCAACCCCCGGCGCGTCGTACTGCCGCACCAACTGCGAGCCCTCCTGCCTCGCGGTCGGCATCAGGTCCTCCTGGACGACCTGATCCATGGAGTAGAAGGGCCGCATCGGAGCACCGCTCTGGCGGTACACCTCCCGCATCATGGGGTCGTTGGAGAACGTGAACGTCTTGAGCGGGAGCATGAAGACATTCACGTTGCCCGGACCGCTCATGGCGGCCTTGCCGTTGTTCAGGATCCAGTTCTCCGGAAGCGGCAGGCGCCCCATCTCCATGAACTGATTGTCGAGCAGCTTGTGCAGGACGAGCCTCCCGTTGGGCTCGGGCCTGACCTGGGTCGACTTCCCCTCGTTGTCTCCACTCATGTTTCCTCCCCTCCCCGTAGACAGCCTACTGCGCGACCACCTTGCCTGCGTCACGGCGGAAGTAGACCCTGGCGTTTCCGCGCTCCACGAACAGGGCATACACCTGCCCCCTGGCATTGCGCAGGAACTCGAACCGGAGTGGGAGGATTTCAACCGGGCCGAGGAAGCGCGTCGGGGAGAGCGGCCGCAGCGTCTTCGGCGACTGCTTGTCCTCGGCCACCGTCACGGCGCCCTCGGTGATGCCCACCTTGAGCGTGCCGGAGGCGAAGTGGCCGGCCAGGTTGCCAGTCAGGTCGTTTGGCACGCCGGCATCGAGGCGGTAGGTGCCGGTGTAATCAGCAAACACGGTCGGGGCCAGCTCCACCGTGCGCTCCAGCGGGTTGATGCCGCGGCCCAGTGCATCCGACAGCGCGTTGCGGATCTCCACCATCAACTGGGTGCCTCCGGGGCCATTGGTGAGCATGACCATGCCGTCGCCGGTCTCCAGGTAGCCCTCGATCCAGGCGCGGTAGCTGTCATTGGAGCCACCGTGATGGAAGACGCGGGTCTGGCCATCGCCTTCCAGGCGGGGTCCGAGCCCGTGAAGGCTCGGAGTGACCTCCGTCATCATCTGCAGGGCGAGCGGCTGCGGCAGGAAGCCGCCCTTGCCTTGATAGCTGTTGATCAATGCGCCGACGAAGGCGCCCAGGTCGTTGGCGCTGGTCCACAGTCCCGACGCCGCCTGCTCCGGGAAGGTCTCCCAGCCTCGCGGCAATGCAGCGCGCTGTCCGTCCTTGTCGTGGGCCTTGGCGATGTTGCCCAGGCTGGCCGGCAACGGATTGACGAAGGTGCTTCGGCGCATCCCTACAGGCTGGAAGAGCTCGCTCCGGGCGATGGTTTCGAGCGGCTTGCGCGTGGTGTCCTCCAGCACCAGTTGCTCGACGGTGACGCCGCCGCCGGAATAGCGCATGCGCGTGCCCGGCTCGAAGTCGATGCGGATGGGCTCGTTCTTGGCCGGAGCCACGCCGTCGAGCGTCTGCACCAGGGTCGGCAGCTTCTCGTTCGGCAGGTAGTCCTCGAAGCCCCACACGGTCAGGCCCGAGGTGTGCGACATCAGCATCCGCAGGGTGACCTTGTCTTGAGCGAAGGCCGGCGCCTTGGGGATCCGCCACGAGGTCAGGTACGTGTTGACGTCGCGATCCAGGTCGAGCTTGCCGGCCGCCACCCTGCGCAGCGTGGTGGCGGCGGTCACGACCTTGCTGACCGAGCCGACGGAGAACAGGGTGTCCGCGTTCACCGCGTCCTGGGTGCCCGCCTCACGCACCCCGAAGCCCGCGGCCTGCACGACCTTGCCGCCCTTCAGCACGGCGATGGCCACGCCCGGCACGTGGTGGTAGGCCATGCGCTCCTGCAGCGACCAGCCCGGCAGCGGTTCGCCTGACTTGAGGGTAGAGGGACGCAGGCCGTGCTCCAGGGCGGCGAACACGTTGGGCGTCTGGCCGTTCGCCTCGGGTGCGGCAGCGAGGACATTGCCAGCGAACAGCACGGCCGCGAGCAGGGACGGACCGTGCCATCCCCACCCTCCGACGACGTGTTTCCTGGCGCTGCTCAGGGCCTGCGTGTGCATCACGTCCATGCATTCTCCCTTTGGAGTGGCGGCCGAAAGCATAGGATGGAAGGGAGCCCTGTCGAGGGTGTCTGACATCGGCGGCGAAGTCTGTCAGACCGCGAGGACATGATTCCTTCGACTGACACCCGAGCGAAGGACGTTCATGGCAACCCTGAAACAGCTGGCGTTCCGGATGGCGAGGACCCCGGCCTCCGGCTCCCTGGTGCGCTTCGGCTTCGCGCACGCGGATCGGCTCCTGCCGCTCACCTCCGTGGAGCGCTCGGAGCTGGCCGCCGTCTACCGCCACCCACGCCCGGTCTACGGAACCTTCCACCACATCGCCGTCCCCCTGCGGGGAGTGCCGGATGTCTTTGCCCTGGCGCACCCGCGCCACGCCGGACTTCGCGCCAGCCTCTTCGCGCTCATCGCCAGCGCCCGGCAGCGGGCCCCCGCGTCGGTGCTCGTCAACGCGGGGCCCCGACAGGACGTCGGACAGGTGCACTTCCACCTCACGGACGACTCGCCCTTCAGCGACGCCGTCCGCTCGGAGCAGCTCACTTGGCCGGACTGGGACGCGGCCGTCCGCGCGCTGACCTCCGTCCCCGACATCCAGGAGCGCTACCGCGCCGGCTTCTCCCTGCTCCAGGACGCGGGGGACGCTCGGGTGCGCCTCATCTGAGGCTTCAGCGGGGGAGCGCCGTGGGAGACCAGAGGTCCGCCAGGGCTCCCGAGGCGTGGGCCTCGGTGTAGCGGCGCAGGTCCTCCGCGTTGTCCGCCTCCAGCCAGCCGGACGCGATGGGCACGGCGTGCACCGCCACGCCCTCCGCGATGAGGTCCTGGAGGAAGGCCGTCATCGACGTGTTCCAGTAGCGGGGATCCTTCGCCACGCGCAGGTCGAAGCGCTCGTAGAGCGAGTGCAGGACGCCGGGCCCGAACCGCAGCAGGCCGATGTACTGCCCCTGCACCTCCTCCACCGAGCGCACCCGCGCGCCAATCTCCACGATGCGCTCACCCTCCAGGCGCAATGACTCGCAGTCCGTCGTGGGGTCCTCCATCCGCAGCTCCCAGAGTCGGCGCCACTGCGTGTCGATGGCGACGTCGATGTCTCGCGACGCGGCCAGCATCGTCCCCAGGACCTCGCGCGAGAAGACGATGTCCCCGTAGGCGACGAGGACCGGCTCGCTCCGGGGCACCACGGGCAGGCTGAAGCGCAGCGTGGCGACCATGTTGCCCGTGGTGTAGGCCGGGTTCACCACGACGCGCACGTCCCGCCCCGCTTGAATCTGCTCGGGATGCGCGCCGGCCATCACCGTGACGTCCACGCCGAAGTGCTTGTAGACGGCCAACTGGTGGTCGAGCAGCGGCGCGCCCATCAGCTCCACCAGACACTTGGGCCGGCTCGCCGCCAGCGGCCCCATGCGGGTTCCCAGACCCGCGGCCAGGATGATTGCTTTCACGATTCGTACGCCTCCAGGTACTCGAGGACTGCGGGAAGGTGGTGGGGCTCGCGCTCGGGATGCCAGAGGACTCCGAGCGCGCGCCGCTCCCTGTTCGCGAAGGCCTCCACCCCACCCTCCTCCGCGCGCGCGAGGACGTCCCACCCGGCGGGCAGGGAGTCCTCCTCCACGCCCCAGTGGTGGAAGCTCGCCACCTCCGACGGGCCTCGCCACGCGCTGGCGAGCGGGCCCGTCAGCGCATGGCGCACGCGCACGTGGCCCTCCACGCGCACGAGCCTCATCCCGGCGGAGAGCGCGAGCATCTGCGCGCCCCGGCACACTCCCAGCAGCGGCGTCCCCGTCCGGGCGGCGAGCGACAGGAGGACGGACTCCGTCTCGTCCCGGGCGGGCACCGGCTCCTGCCCCGTCCCCGGAGCGTCGTTGCCCCCGCTGAGGATGACGAGTCCCGGACGGAGGGCCTCGAACTGGGCAGCGGCCGCAGCGGCCATGTTCACCGCGGGGAACGGCACCCAGCCCGCCTCCCACAGACACGAGGCCCAGGAGTCCTCGAGCGCATCCCTCACCTCCAGACGATCCGGGACGCGGTCGCGGCGCTGGGTGACCAGGACCACGCGGCGCTCACTCATGGACCAGCCTGCGCCCCCCGCAGTCCAGCGT
>NZ_RAWD01000384.1:0-8039 GCF_003612065.1 Corallococcus sp. CA047B | reverse complement strand
CGCCACCCCCCGTCGCCGACAGCCGCACTCTAGGCCCCAACGCCCACGTGCCGTTCAAGGTCACGTCGGCCCTCGGGTACACCAGCCCTGTCAGGCGGTCCACGAAGGGTGTCACCCGCGCCGCCACCCGGCTGTTGAAGTCCGCCACCCGCGACGGCACCCGGTAGGACCACGCCAGCGTCAGGTCCGGCAGGAGGTCCAGGCGCGCCAGCGGCTCCTCCTCCGGCGGCGTCACCCCGACCTGAAAGGTCCCCACGCGTCTCCCACCCGCCGGGGTGGCTCCGGGCAGCGCCTCGTCCGGGGCTGGCTCTTCCGTCGCCCGCATCGAGTACGCCACGCCCACGCCCACGCCCACCTCCACCGACGAGCGCCGGTCCACCCGGTGCGTCCAGGCGCCGGTGAGGGTGCCCACCGTGGCGCGCGCCCCGGTGGAGAAGCGCGAATCCGTGACGCCCACCGTGGTGGCCAGCGTGTGCCGTGGCGCGGGGGACCAGCCCAGGGCCGCCTGTCCGCGCGGACCGTACTGGAAGGGCACCGCCTCCTGCGCCGTGGCGTCCAGGCCGCCGCTGGCGGAGAAGCCCGCGCTGCCCGACAGCGACAGGCCCCGGCCCAGCCACACCGTCTCCGCCGCGAGCGTCGTCAGCGAGGAGAGGAAGAACACGCTGTCCACCCCCTCCGGCAGCGGCTGGATGGGGACATCCACCACCGTGTCGCCCGGGATGGGGTCACCGCCCAGGGGGTCATCCAGGCTGCCGCCCAGGGGCAGGTTGGTGAAGAGGTTCACCTGGCCCAGCACGAACTCCTGGGTGCCGTGCAGCGTGAGGCCGCGCGAGGGCCGCCAGTCGCCCAACAGGCGCCCCACGTGCTGCACCTCCGTGCGCGGGTCGGTGGTGGCCTCGCGGAAGGAGATGCGCGGCGCGTACTCCACCTGCGCCACCGCGCTGCCGTCGTCGAACTTCAGGCCCAGCGTGGGCACCAGGTCCATGTCCCCCGCCACGGGAGGCACGGACTCGCCGGTGGCCTGCGCCTCCATGGAGCGCATGCGCGTGTCCACGCGCGCCTGGACGGCATAGGACACGTTGGCGGACGCCAGCTCCAACCACAGGCTCGTCAGGACGGCGTCCAGCACGGGCTACTCCACCACCACCACGTCGCCAGGGCGCAGGCGGAAGGCCGCCGCGCGTCCCTCGCCACGGATGATGTCCTCGTACTTCACGCGGATCCGCGTGGGTTCGTCCGCCTTCGGATCATCCCGGCGGAGCACGAAGATGCGGTCGCGGTGCGCGTAGTCGGTGAAGCTGCCCGCGGCGCCCAGCGCCTGGAGCAGCGTGGCGCCCGGATCCAACACGTGCGCGCCCACGTTGGCCACTTCGCCCAGCATCGTCACCGACATGGGGCGCGCTTCCTCCAGCGACACCGTGACGACGGGGTGGTTGATGAAGTCCTTGAGCCGCGTCTGGATCTGCTGCGCCAGCAGGGCGGGCGAGTGGCCGGCGGCCTCCACGTCGTCCAGGAAGGTGAGGCTGATGCGGCCGTCCTCGCGCACCTTCGCGCGCGTCGTCATGGCCTCCTGGCCCCACACCCGCACGTTGAGCACGTCGCCGGGAACGATTTGATAGGCCGCGTCGGACTCGGTCGGCTTCTCCTGGTACTCGTTCACCCAGGTGTACTTGCCCAGGCCGCTGCACGCGGGCGCGAGCAGCAGCAGGCCGGCGCACGCGAGCGCGCGCGACAGGGGGCCGGGGCCGTGGAATCGGGAGGGACGGGACGGCATGGCGCTCAGGCTCCTCACACGGTGGGGGTGGCCGTGACGACCACCTCGGCGGGGGCCGCATTGCCCCGCTGCCGCGCCATGCGTACCACCTGGAGCAGCTCCGCGGGGCGAATGGCGCCGGTGACGAGTACGCCCGCCACGTAGGTGCTGGCCGTCAGCCCCAGCCGGGGCCACGCGGACACGCTGCCCACCAGGAAGCGGTCCAGGGCCACGCACACGGCGCACACCGCCGCCGTCTTCGCCACCATGACGAGCGAACGCCGGTCGAAGGAGTTCCTTCCCATGCGGCTGAGGAACAGCACCGTGACGATGACCTCCGTGAAGAACATGGACAGCGCCGTGGCGGTGGCGCCGCCGGACGGGCCGATGCGGCCGTAAAGCCACGGGATGAGCGCCAGGTTGAGCAGCGGGTTCACCACCGCGCCCATGGTGGCCGCCAGCGTCACCCACCACTCCTTGTTGGACATGGTGAGCCAGATGCTGCTGACCATGGTGACGTAGGCCATCACGAAGATGGGCGACAGCACGCGCAGGGGCAGCGCCGCGGGTTCGAAGCCGGGGCCGCACATCAGGCGCACCCAGAGGTCCGCGCCCAGCACCATGGCCATCATCACCGGCACGGTGAACGCGAGCACGCCCTCCAGCGAGCGGCGCGTCAGGTGCGACAATTCCTGGGGAGACCGGGCCGCCGCGCGCGACATCATGGGCATCAGCACCCAGCCGAAGATGGGGCTGATGAGGAAGGTGAGGCCCGCGATGCTGAACGCGCCGCCGTACCAGCCCACCTCCTCCTTGGACGCGAGCTTGCCCAGCAGCGACATGTCCGTGCGGCCGTTGCACGCGAGCGCCGCCGCCGTGAGGAAGAACGGCAGGCACGCCTTCATCACCTTCTTCGTCGCGGTGATGTCGATGCGGAACTTCAGCCCCAGGTGCACCTTCGCCAGGCGCCAGCTGATGACGAGCTTCACCGCTTCGGACGCCACCATGGGGACGGCCAGCCACTGGATGCCCACGCCCAGCGCGGCCATCAGCGCCAGGCCTCCGCCCCACACAATCTTGGTGATGACGTTGGAGACGGACAGGCCCGCGACCTTGCCCTTGGAGTGCAGCAGCGCCGCCATGGACGCGTTGACGACGATGAGCGACTGGGCCAGCGCGAACCACTGCACCAGGTGCTGCACCTCCGGGGGCTCGCCGGTGTGGTGGAGCACCAGCGCCAGCGCGACCATGAGGATCAGCGTCATGCCCAGGCGCAACAGCATGGTGGTGCCGAAGAAGTCGCTCGCGTGCTCCGGGCGGACCGGCACCTCCTTGCGGATGTACGTCTCCAGACCCAGGTTGGTGGCCACGAAGAACGTGGCGGCGAAGGCCTCCGACCAGTTGAAGTAGCCGAACGCCTCCGGTCCCAGGTAGCGCGGCATCAGCGCCCGGATGCCCAGCGCGATGGCGTACGTCACCATCAGCGAGCCGCCCAGCTGCAGCGTGCTGCGCACGGCGCCGCGGACTTCGTTCGCGCGCGCGCCGTCTTCGACTTCAGCGGAGGAGGGGTTCTGACTGTTCACGGTCATGGATGACGCGGGCCTTCGGGGGTGATGCGTACACAAGGGGGGGAAGGCCCGCCCCATGGAAAGACAAACGGGCCCGACGCGTCAACGTCGGGCCCGGAGATTCACGACTGGTCGCTAGCTTGCCCCGCGGCCCGTGATGACAACCGGAACCGTTTGGAGCAGCAGGCGGAGGTCGCCGGTGAGGCTCCAGTGGTCGATGTACTGCATGTCCAGGTACATCCACTGCTCGAAGGAGATCTGGTTGCGTCCGGACACCTGCCAGATGCAGGTCAGGCCCGGGCGCACGGACAGGCGGCGGCGCTGCCACGTCTCGTACTTGGCGACCTCGCTGGGCACCGGCGGACGCGGCCCCACGACGCTCATCTCCCCGCGCAGCACGTTGAGGAACTGGGGCAGCTCATCAATGGAGAACTTGCGGATGAAACGACCGATGCCGGTGATGCGCGGATCGTTCTTCATCTTGAAGACGGGGCCGGTCTGCTCGTTCTGCGCGGCCAGCCGCTCCTTGAGCTCCTCCGCGTTCACCACCATGGAGCGGAACTTCAGCATGTAGAACGGCTTGCCGTGCTGCCCGGTGCGCAGCTGCTTGAAGAAGATGGGGCCGCGCGAGGTGAGCTTGATGCACGCGGCCACCACCAGGAAGAGCGGCAGCAGCATCCACAGCGCCACCGACGACACCGCGATGTCGAACAGGCGCTTCATCGCCATCTGGTGCGGCTTGGGCGCCACCGCGGCGAAGTGCAGGTAGCCGTCCGCCACCGCGCGGGACTCCACGGGACGGGCGCGGTCCAGGCGGAACGAGTGCGCGGGCAGCGCGAACGGCACGCCGAAGCGCTCGGCCAGCTTGATGGCGGCCTGCATGGACTCGCCCTGCTTGAGCGTGT
Organism: Corallococcus sp. CA047B; assembly: GCF_003612065.1. Classification (NCBI taxonomy): domain Bacteria; kingdom Pseudomonadati; phylum Myxococcota; class Myxococcia; order Myxococcales; family Myxococcaceae; genus Corallococcus; species Corallococcus sp. CA047B. The sequence continues at coordinate 3,813 of NZ_RAWD01000384.1, read as the reverse complement.
TGCCGGCGATGTAGACCTCGCTCACCGGCAGCGTGCGCAGCAGGCGCTCCAGCTCATCCGCGGGCCCCAGCACCTGCGCGGGCAGACTGTCGCCGGAGGCGTGATCCTCCGGGAAGCGTACGTAGCCCAAAATCTTGCGGCGGCCGCGGCCGGACAGGTCCTCGCCGGTGTAGCGGCCCATGGCGCCGGTGCCGACGATGAGCACCTCGTCGGTGGGGGCCTCCTGCGAGGCCACCTGGCGGAAGACGCCCAGCCGCAGCAGCAGCGCCACCGGCCAGAAGACGACCAGGAGCGGCGCGACGCCCACGTGCGTGGCGATGGGCATGGCCAGCTCCAGCACCGCCTGCACCGTCACGACGGCCAGCGTGGTGACGGACACCAGCGCCACATGATCCAGCTTGCTGCGCTCGGCGAAGCGCGAATCATACAGACACAGCGCGGTGCCGGTGATGAGCCACACGAGCACGGCGGTGAGCACCATGCTGGGCAGCTCCCAGCCCAGCGGCAGCGTCTGGCCGCCGCGCATCCACGCGGTGCCCAGCAGCACGCTCACCAGCAGCACCACGTCCACGGTGAGGTTCAGCTTCGCGGCGAAGCCGGGGGCCAGCCGCGGAGGATCCGTGGCCTCTTCCAAAGCCACGCTTCCCGTCAGCGGGGCTGTCGACGGGGATGCCTTGACCTCGGCGCCTGCAGTCGCACTGCTCATCGTGTCCACCCCCCTCTGCTTCGAACGTTCGGGTTTCGCAGAGGATACCGTCATGGCTAGAAAAGTTTAACCAGGAGGAAATGTAAGACTGCCAAATTGTGCGGCGCGGCGCAACCACTGCTCAGCAAGAAAGACGTGACAACAGGTGATTCCTTGAACGGCCTCATCCTACGAGGGGGACGTCGACCTTGTACCTGGAGCAGGTGACGTCTGGTCAGGACAGTGGATCGTCGTTGGGGTCCAGCGCACCCGGACCTGGGACTGACTGCATGTACGATGCCGGTCTGACAGGTGGATGCATCGCCCCTGCCCGGGACCTGAGGTGGCGGAAGTCATCAAGGGTTCCAGGCAGTTGGCGGTGTGGGTCCCAGTCGCTCCGCACCGGTGTAGACGTTGCAGCGGCCGTTCCTTGAGAACGCAGCGAGCGTCAATCCAGAACGCAGGGCCAGGTCGATGGCGAGCGAGCTGGCGGCGGAGACGCTGACGACGACGGGGATGCGGGCGCGGGCGGCCTTCTGGACGATTTCAAAGCTGGCGCGGCCGCTGACGGCGAGCACGGTGGGCGCGGCCGGGAAGGGTGGGACGGGGAGGCGGCGCGGGGCCCTCACCGCGCGTGCGAGCACCAGCGCCCCGACGACCTTGTCCACGGCGTTGTGGCGGCCGACGTCCTCGTGGGCGGCGAGCAGCTCGCCGTGGGCATCCAGCGCGGCGGCGGCATGGACGCCCCCGGTGTGCTCGAAGTTGTGCTGCACGGCGCGCAGGCGTTCGGTGGCGCGGGCCACGGCGTGCGCGGAGAGGACGGGGCCGGGGGCGACGGGGGCGCAGGTGGCCATCAGGTCGTCCACGTTCCGGCGGCCGCACACGCCACAGGCGGAGGTGGTGAGGGTGCCGCGGCGGGTGGCCTCCACGCGCTCCAGGTCGAGCACGGCGCCGGAGGCGGGGGTGACCTCCAGCACGTTGCCGAAGCCCTCTTCGCCGGGGTGGCCGCAGTGGAAGAGGCTGCCCAGGTCGTCCACGTCCTGGAGGATGCCCTCGGCGAAGAGGAAGCCCACGGCCAGTTCGCGATCATGCCCGGGGGTGCGCATGGTGGTGGCGACGGCGTCACCGCTGACGCGGATCTCCAGCGGCTCCTCCACGGCGATGCGGTCGTCCTCGGCGGCGCGGAGCACCTCACCGTCGAAGCGGCGCACGGGACGGTGGGTGATGCCACGGGGGGCTCGCGGTGCATCCACCGTGTGTGGTGTCCCGGAGTCACGCGCCGCGTGGCCGTCCCGCGCGCTGGCTCCGTGCGGGCCCGTTCCTTCGCGGATCCACCCGACGATGAAGTCCGCGACGGCGCGCACGTTGTTCGCGGGCAGGCGCGGGAGCGGGCCCAGGGCGTGCGGAAGCGGGGCCGCGTCCGTCACCACCGCCAGCACGTCGGGCCGGGAGGTCGCGAGCGGCGGCCCCAATCCTTCGCGCCACACCTCCAGCTTCGGCAGGGGCCCGTCCTTCCAGCCCTCCACGAGCCAGAGATCCACGGCTTCCGCGTGGCGGGCGAGGTGCTGGGGGGACAGCGCCTCCGCCGTGGTGAGCTGCGTCCCGTCCGGCGTGGCGAAGCCCACGCGCACCGCGCCCGCGGCCTGGAGGCGCGCGGTGTCGCTGCCGGCCCGGTGGAGCGGATGCGCGTCGGACGAGTGCTTCACGCACGCCACGCGCAGGCCGCGCGAGGACAGCTCCGGCACCAGACGCTCCAGCAGCGTCGTCTTGCCGGAGCCGGACCAGCCGATGATGCCGAGCGCGGGCAGCGGCTTCACGCGGCCTCCACGGCCTGGAAGTCCGGCTGAGCGAAGAGCTGCACGTCCACGGGCTCGCCCTGGGCGAAGTCGGCGCGGCCCGAGGGCAGCACGGCCCACCCCTGGGCCGCCACGTTCTGGAGGATCTGCCCCGCGCCCTGTGGACGCAGCCGCGCCCAGGGCGTGGCCCCGTCATCCCGGACGTCGAGCGCCGCGACCGTGACGAGGTAGGTGAGGCCCGCCTGCTTGTGGCGCGCCTCGGACAGCCGCGCGCGGACGACGCGGCGCTGCTCGAGCACGCCCTGGTGCTTGAGGATCAGCGGCCGCGCGAACTGATCAAACGCGACGGTGGCGGCGCCGGGGTTGCCGGGCAGCACGACGACGGCGGTGTGGCCCAGGCGCGCCACGGCCACGGGCTTGCCGGGCTTGAGCGCCACGCCGTCCACCAGGAACCGCGCGCCCATCCGGGTCAGCACGCGCTTCACGCAGTCCCGGTCCCCCACGGACGCGCCCCCGGTGGTGATGAGCACGTCCACCTGGGGGGCCAGCCGTTCCAGGTGCGCGTGCAGCTCCGCTTCATCATCGCGCGAGCGGTCCAGCCAGGTGACGTCCGCGCCGGCCTCGCGGGCGAGGGCCGCCACGAGGATGCGGTTGCTCTCGAAGACCTGGTGGGGTTCTGCGGGCTGGCCCGGAGACACCAGTTCGTCCCCCGTGGCGAGGACGGCCACGCGCGGCGCGGGCCGCACGAGCGCGGTGGCCTCACCCAGCGACGCGAGCACGCCGAGCACGGTGGCGTCCACGCGCTGCCCCGCGGGGAACAGCGGGGCGCCGGACAGGACCTCTTCACCCGCGCGGCGCAGGTCGTGGCCGGGCAGGACGGAGATGAAGAGCTCCACGTGCGTGCCGTCGTCGGTGGGGCGCGCGGCCTCCTGGCGGACGACGGCATCGGCGCCGGTGGGCAGCGGGGCGCCGGTGAAGACGCGCGCGGCCTCGCCGGGCTGGAGCGCGCGCCGGGGCAGGTGGCCGGCGTAGACGGTGTCGACGATGCGCAGGCGCGCGGGACGGTCGCGCAGGGCGCCCCGGGTCTCCTCGGCGCGCACGGCCCACCCGTCCATGGCGGAGTTGTCACAGCCGGGCAGCGCGCGCGCCGCGTCCACGCGGGCGGCGAGGAACCGCCCGTGGGCTTCCAGCAACGGAAGGTGCGAGGGGGCCGCGGGCGCGATGGCTTCGAGCGCGGCCATTCGCGCGGCGGGGAGGGGAGTCAGCGGCATGCGTCGAGGTGCGAACTCTACGCTCGGGCCTGCCGCGCTTGTCCACGGGGGGCTTCGGGAT
>NZ_RAWD01000383.1:0-8084 GCF_003612065.1 Corallococcus sp. CA047B | reverse complement strand
GCTCCGGGTGGGGCTCCTTGCGCGCCCCCGAAGGAATCCTCGTCGTCGAGCGCGCCTTCCTCCTCGGAGGCCTCGTACATCGGCATCTCCTTGGGCATGGGCACGGGCTCATGCATCACGATGGACGCGGGGGCGGGGGACCGCATGGCGTCGTAGCCCGCGAACAGCTCGTCCAGGCCCGGGGCGGGTTCGCGCCATCCGGAGCGCGCGGGCGGAGGCTGGCTGCGCCCGATGCGCAGGGACTTCAGCTCCGGCACCTCCGCGCGGCGCTCCAGGTCCGCGGTGGAGACGGACAGCCGCACCCCCGTCCAATCCTCGCCGGTGCGCTGGAGCACGGCGGCGCGCATGCGCAGCGTGCCTTCCTCCAGCGTGCGCGGCAGGCGCAGGTCATACGTGGGCACCCAGCGCGCGCCCGACACGGCGTACTCCAGCACGAGGCGCGCATCCGTGTTCGCGGGGAGGGGGCCCGACAGCGTCAGCTGCGCCGCGCGGAACAACTGGGCCCGGTCGCCGCTGAGCGCGGAGGACAGCTCCTGCACGCGGCGGCGGCGCAGCTCCACCTCCGCCGTGGCGTCGCGCTGCTGACGCTCCAGCTCCAGCCGCTGGGCATGCAGCGCCGCCAGCTCCGTGTCCACGAAGCCCGCCAGGGACAACATCGAGGACAGGGGCGCCTCCCTCGGAGGGTGGCCCTTGCGCACGGGCGGGAAGACGGGCGTCAGCCGCTGGAGCGCCTCCAATTCCACGCGCACGCGCTCCAGCCGGCCGTGCACGTCCGACAGCGCGGTCTCCGCGGCTTCGAGCGCGTGCTGCTCCGAGGGCAGATCCGATTCCGACGGCAGCCGCACCTCGAAGGCGGGACGCAGGTCGCGGACGAGCAGGCCGGAGGGGCCTTCCACGACCCGGGCGCGCAGGGACGAAGCGCGCAGGGCCAGGGGCAGGCCCTGGATGCGGACCTTGTCGGGCAGGTGGCCCTGCTCAGGGGACAGCACGAAAGCGCGCGTGCACAGCGCTCCTTCGGCATGAACCGTGACGGATTCCAGGACGGACGGTACGACGCGCATGGGCCCCCTCTTCCATGGAGAGGGCCGCACGCTAACCGACGTCCCCGCGAATGGCGACGGTCGGCACACGGGCTGTTCCGACGCGGCTTCACGCACCGCGCCGTCAGGCCACCCGCCAGGTCAGAACGCGCGGTTCACGGCATAGCCGCAGATGCGGTGCTCGGCCTTGTAGGTCGCGGGGCCGGGGACGCCGTCGATGGGACCGGTGTAGCCGAAGCTCCGGCCCACGGTCTGCACGCGGGTCCAGTAGATGGAGCCGGGGATGCCGTCCTCCTGCGCGGAGGTGCGGGGCCCGCCGCGGTTGTTCAGCTCCCGCGCGGTGATGCGCACGCGGACCTTCTCCGTGTTCGGACCCGTCACCCCGTCGATGGGGCCCGTGTAGCCGAAGTCGCGCTGGCCCACCGTCTGGATGCGCTTGTAATAGATTTCACCCGGGATGCCGTCGAACTCCGTGGACGTCTGCGGAAGGCTTCCTCCCGGCGAACCGCCGCCCCCCGCGATGCGTCCGCCCGCGTAGTCCATGGACCAGCCCAGGTAGCGCGCGCCCGTCTTCGACGAGTAGCCGGAGACGCTGTTGACGCCAATCGCATCCCCCCAGGACTGGGACAGGTTGTACGTCGCCATGAAGACCGTGCCGCCGCCGCCGTTCAGGTCCGCGCCCACGTGCCCCGCCGAACCGATGTCCCACCAGTGGAAGGCGCCGATCAGCGCAGTGGACGCGTTCGTCGAGACGATCCTCGAGGCCCGGTAGGCCTCGATGGCCGTAGGCCGCACCGCGGAGTCGGGAAGCTGTCCGAAGCGGACCATCAGCGAACCGCACCACTGGTTCCACGAACCGCCGTCGCGCTTGGGATTGGCGGCCGCATAGGCCCGCGCCCGGTCATAGATGGGCGAGTTCGCCTCGCCCTCCACCGTCCCAATCCCAGACGCCTCCAGGGAGGACTCCTCCACCACGTTTCCACCACAAGCGGCCAGCAGCAGGACCGCGGATACCAGCAGGGCAGGGGACCACGTCTTCCGGTTCGCACGCATCGTCTGTCTCCAGGAGAGGGATTCAGTAAGATTGAAATTTACCAACAAAACATATTATACATGATTTTCTTTGCTGGAGCTGGTTTCGCGTGGGAGCGCGGTGATCCGTGCGAAGGTTGCGGGCCATGCGAACGTCCTGGCTCCTGTCCTCGTTGTTGCTGCTCTTCGGCTGCGCCACCACGCCGTCCGTGCCCCCCGGTGGGGAGGGCGCGGATCCCCTGCATCAGGTGCGGCGGGTGCAGGTGGCCCAGGGAGTGGAGCTGGAGGTGCTCGACTACGGCGGAAAGGGACCGGCGCTCGTGTTCCTGCCGGGCCTGGGCAGCACCGCGCATGTCTACGACGTGCTGGCGCCCGAGTTCGTCGCCACGCACCATGTCTACGCGTTCACCCGGCGCGGGTACGGCGCGTCGAGCTGGCCCGCCAGCGGCTACGACAGCGCCACGTTGGGGCACGACGTGCTGGTCGCGCTCGACGGGCTGGGGCTTTCGAAGGCGACGCTCGCGGGGCACTCGCTCGCGGGGGATGAGCTGAACTGGCTGGGCATCCACCACCCGGAGCGCGTGGAGGCGCTCATCTTCCTGGACGCCACGGACAACCGGGGGGAGATCGCCACGTTCCTGAAGGACCGGCCCCTGCCGCCGCTGCCGTTCTCCGTGCTCGACGGCCAGCCATCACGCGAGGCCGTGTCCGCCATCCTGACGCGCGACCTGGGTGGCAGCTTCCCGCCGCATGAAATCGATCAGGCGTACGAGTTCGATGCCGCGACGGGCGCCTACCTGCGCTACCACCGGCTCCCCGAAGCGACGGAGTTGTCGGTGCGCGGCGCGGCCCTGCCGGACTTCGCGAAGCTGACCGGGCCGGTGCTGGCCATCTCCGACGGGCAGGCGTTCTCCGCCTGGATCGAGGCCCTGGCCACGCGCGAAGGCGTGCCCGCCGACCTGGCGGAGCGCGCCCGGGCCTTCCTGCCCGAGCTGCGACAGCATGAGGCCACGCAGGACGCGTTGCTTCAGGGCATGCCGAACTGGAAGCTCGTGAAACTCGATGGCGCCGGGCACTACCTCTGGCTCACGCGGCACGCGGAGGTCGTGGCAGCGATGCGTGGCTTCCTCGCGCGTTGAGGCCAGGTTCCGTCAAGTCATGGGATGACACAGGCCAGCCACTCCGCACGTGGGGTGGCTGGCCCGTTTGTTCTCGCGTCAGCTGCCGGAGATGATCGCCGTACCGCACGAGTACGGCGTACCACTGGGGCCGTTCTGCCGGCAGGCCACGATCTTGACCCTCGCGCCCTCGCGGACGATGTCCACGTTGTTGCTGGCGTGGGTGTTGTACCCGGTTCCAACGTAGACGCGCGCGAACGCCTTCCACGACCCGTTGGCCTGCTGGACCTCGACCCAGCCGACAACGCCCTCATTGTCGGAGTCCGTGTCGTACACGGTGTAGATGTCGCCGTCGTCGTTGAAGTAGGTCTTGCCCGCGGTGTCTCCCGCGTCCGACGTGTATGCCGTGCCGTTGGCTGCGAAGGCAGGGGCACCGCCCAAGCCAACCAGAACGGCAACGACCGCACCCAAAGCCGCCCTACGGATCATCATGCCCTTCATCGTGAGTCTCCTGGTGAATTGATGAGTGAGCGCTGCCAGCGGCCTGAGCCCCTGCGCCCATTCATGACCCTAGATGGGGTGGTTATCTGGTTGTTCATGAAAAGCTGCTTAGTCTTGTCTAGAGTTCACTATGCATTACAGCTTCTCCCTCTGGGGTTGGGAGGCCAACAGTTCCGGACAGCCCGGGCGCGGTCTGGGATTGGAGTGAGAACGACCAATGCCTCTCAATCCTTCTGCCCAGCGGCTCCAGGCATCAGCTCGCGTCGGTGCGGACCACGGCCGGCGCGGGCTCCGGCTCCACATTCACAGGGCGGCCCAGACAGTCCTCGCCGTCCCCGGGTGCGGGTGTGCTGCGCGGCCGGTACTCCCAGTGCCACGGCTCCGAGGCCACCGTGCGGCGAAAGCCGAAGCGACACGCGTTTCCCGCCAGCCATTCGTAGGTGGGCGACTCCAGTTCGCCGCCCACGACCAGGTCCACCGCCAGCCCGCGGTTGTGATTGGAGCGGCCCGGTCGCGCGGCCTTCGCGCCCTTGCCCTTGCGGTAGAGGCGCCACAGGTAGCGCTGCTGCTGGTACGAACGCCATGCGCTCGTCACGAGCAACGACTGCCCGGACTCACGGGCCGCCGCCGTCATGCGCTCGAAGGATGCAGCCGCGTCGCGGTGGAGCCGGTGCCCCCCGTGGATGCGCACCAGGCGCGGCGCCTTGGCCTTCGCCTTCTGGGCCTTCTTCACGTCCTGGGCGAACCCGACGGGCGCCAGGAGACAGACGAGGAGCACGAGGCCCCAACGCAGCAGGGGAACCGACATTCGGAGGTCCAAGCAGTAGGCGAGGACGCGACGGTGACGCCTTTATTCCCCGCAGAAAAGCAGGCAGGCCGCCGAGCGCTCCACGTGCGTGCCCGGATGCCCGGACGCCCGGTGGACCCTAGAAGAGCTTGAGCTGGGGAGACGGTGCCGGGGCGTCCCGGGGCGGCAACACGGTGAAGCCATGGGCGCGGGCCCACGCCTCGCTCGGGCCCTTCCAGTGGTGCGCGTCCATGCGCACGTGGCCCTTGTCGTCGAAGGCCACCCCTTCGGCCTCCAGCAGCTCGCGCTGGCGGGCGCCGGACGTGCTGATACCGCCCGTGCGGTTGATGATCCGCTGCCAGGGCACGCTCACCGCGCGCGACCCCAGCGCGGCCATCGCGTGGCCCACGGCGCGCGCATCGCAGCCCTGGCCGACGATGGCGGCGATGTCGCCATAGGTGGCCACCTGCCCGGACGGCACCTGTTCGCAGACGACGTAGATGCGTTCGAAGGGGTCCTGCGGATCAGTGGGGGATGCCATCGGGGCCTCCGGGGTGGGTTGTGCGGGGACCACCCTACCCGGAACGTTGGCCCGTGTCCTCGTCAGCGTTCCGGATGGGCTGCCCTGGCGGCGGCCTCCGCCAGCGTCCGGCTCACGCGCGCGGCCTCGGCCGCCACCATGTCCGCGGACCTTCCGCGACGGTTGAGAAGACCGACCTGGTAGAGCGTCGCGTAGCCGTGCGCCGCCGCGAAGTGATGCTCCAGGAGCGCGAGGGCCGCCGTCCCGTCGCCCCGGGTGATGCCCAGCGCGGGCTCCAGCATCATGTCCATCAGCCGTCGCCCCGCCGCCGCCAGACCCTGCTCCTTCCGGGCATCGATCTCCTCCGAGAAGATGACGTCGAAGCCCGCGCGGCGCTTCACCACGAACTTCACGTAGGCCGCCGCCGTGGCGGCCAGCTCCTCCACCGGGCCCTCCGCGCGGGCCATCGCCTTCTCGAACGCGTCCGCCAGGGCGAGGGCTGAACGCTCCGCGGCCGCCGCGAACAGGGACTCGCGGTTCGGGAAGTGACGGTAGGGAGCGGCGCTGCTCACGCCCGTCCGCCGCGCTGCCTCCGCGACCGAGAGCGCGGCAGCGCCCCCCTCCGCGATGAGCTCCAACGCTGTCTCCACCAGCGCGTCACGCAGATCGCCATGGTGGTAGCGACGGCGCACCGTCATGCGCGGCTCCTGGACGATTGTCTTGATCTCATGTAAGAGGGCTCTTACTTTTCTGGGGCATCGACGGATTCGCAGCGAGAGACTGGGGAGAGCTTCATGGCGGGAATCCAAGATAAAGTCGTGGCGATCACAGGGGCAAGCAGCGGAATCGGAGAGGCGACCGCGCTGCTGCTCGCCGAACGTGGCGCGAAGGTCGTCCTCGGCGCGCGCCGCGCGGACCGCCTGGAGGCGTTGGAGTCCCGCATCGCTCGGGCGGGCGGTGAAGCCACCCACGCCAGCATCGACGTGAGCCGCCGCGACGACCTGTCCCGGTTCGTCGGACTGGCGTGTGAGCGGTATGGCCGGCTGGACGTATTGATCAGCAACGCCGGGGTGATGCCCGTCTCACCGCTCGACGAGCTGCGCGTCGAGGACTGGGAGGCGATGATCGACATCAACCTCAAGGGTGTCCTGTACGGCATCGCGGCGGCGCTGCCCGTCTTCCGCAAGCAGGAGTCCGGGCACTTCATCAACGTCGCCTCCACCGCGGCCCACCGCATCGTCCCGAACCAGTCGGTCTATGCCGGCACGAAGTTCGCCGTGCGCGCCATCTCCGAGGGCCTGCGCCAGGAGGCCGGCGACAAGCTGCGCGTCACGGTCCTGTCGCCCGGGATGACACGGACCAACTTCGCGGAGGGCGTCACCAGTCCCCAGATGAAGGCCCTGCTTGGCACGTCCCGGGACTCCTTCGCGATGCCGCCGGAGGCCGTCGCCCGCGCCATCGCCTTCGCGATCGAACAGCCCGCCGACGTGGACGTGGGCGAGATCATCCTCCGTCCGACCGCGCAGGGCTGAGCGTCAGGCCGCCATGGACCGCCGCGTTTGCCGGGGCGGGGCCTCCCACCTCAACCGCGCCTGTCCCGCAGCCGCGTGTATGTGTACGACACCACCAGCAGCATCACGCCCAGCAGGATGAAGGTCAGCACCCGTTGATCCGGCGGCAGCCGCGCCACGTCCACCAGCACCAGCCGCCCCAGCGCGAGCCCCATCACCGCCAGCGCGGCCAGCCGGTACCACCGCTCGCGCACCGCGAAGCCCAGGCCGAAGAGCAGGAACGCGGCGATGACCCAGCCCAACGTGACGAGCCCCGATGGCATCCGCGCGCCCACCAGCGCCACCAGGGACAGGCCCGCGCCCACCGCGCCCACCGCCGTGAACAGCGGCCGTGTCTCCGGTTCAGGCAGGCCGGCCACGCGCACCGTCCCGCCGCGCTCCACCAGAACGAACGCCACCACCAGCCCGGCGAGCAGCGTCAGCCGTCCCGGCGTCTCCCACTCACAGGCCGCCAGCGCCACGAAGAGGATGAGCACGCCCACGCCGCGCAGCACCGGCGAATCCACCCCGCGCGCGGCCAGCCCCGCGACGAGCCCCGTCACCGTCCAGGCCGCCACCAGCGCGACGTCCTCGTAGCGGGCGGGCATCGCCAGGGCGAGCGTCACCGCGCCCAGCGCCAGGTACGCGTGCATCAACCCCACGGGCGCGCGCTGGAGCCGGGCCGCCACCGCCCCCGCGCCATGGGCCGCGGCGACGATGAGCAGGAAGCTGAAGAGGTGCGACTCCTGCTCCTGGGAGACCTCGTATGCGCCCAGCGACGTGAGCCCCACCCAGTTGAGCAGGGTGAACGCGAGGCTCGCGCGCAGGGGCAGGTCGCGCGGGCGGGCGAGCAGCGCCACGGAGAACAGCAGGAAGTAGAGCGCGAGGAAGCCCAGGCTCAGGAAGAGCCGGTCGTCCTCCGGCGCGCCGGGGGCCATGTGGCCCGTGCGCACCGCCCAGACGACGTGCGTGCTGTAGACGGCCACGAGGCTGGACAGCGGCACGATGACCCAGCGGTTGCGCACGAGGAAGAACAGCGCGCCCGCCGCGAGCAGCGTGGTGGACAGCAACGTGAACGCGGTGATGTCGCTGAGCATCCCGGTGTGCAGCCCCAGGAACAGCGCGATGCCCGCCACCGTCTCCGACTGCATCCGGTGCGCGATGGTGACGATGGCCACCACGAACCCCGCGAGCAGCACCAGCGCCAGCACCTGGCTGTCGATGACCCGCACCGACGGGATGAAGTGCAGCGCATAGGTGACGAAGTACGCGAGCGCCAACCCACCGCCGAAGACGATGCGGCCGAACAGCTCATTGCGCCGCGACAGCCACAGCCCGAACGCGCCCAGCCCCGCGCTCAACAGGTAGCCCGCGCCCACGCGGGCCAGCATCCCCAGCTCCCCGAAGCGGTAGGTGATGAGGTACGCGATGCCGATGATGAGCGCCACGATGCCCAGCCGGCTCAGCCAGTACGTGCCGACGTGCGCTTCCAGATCCCGCTGCTCAGGCGCGGCCGCCGGGGGCGCGACGGCGGGG
>NZ_RAWD01000382.1:0-8112 GCF_003612065.1 Corallococcus sp. CA047B | reverse complement strand
ACGAGATTACTACGCGTCTCGTGGGCTCGGAGAGGTGTATAAGAGACAGGCCATAGCCTCCCACCCCATGTCGCGGCGCGGTCTGCTCGCTGTCTGTCTCCTGCTCGCCTCCTGCAAACGCCCCCCTCCGGCTGTCGCCGACGCAGGCACGGATGCGGGTGCGCAAGCCACCATGACCGCCGACGCGGGCACGCTCGCCACGGCCTCCCTGGACGCGGGGGGCGCCTCCGACTCGGGCCTTGAAGCCTCCCTGACGTCGCCGGAAGACGGCGTGGCGGAGGTGCACCCGCTGGCGGTGTGCGACGCGCGCGGGGATGCGCCCCTGGACGCGGCCCGCCGCTACTACGACGAGGGCCACTACGAGGAAGCGCTCTCCTGCGCCGCGCAAGCAGCCGCGCTGGAGCCGGACCTGGCCGCCGCCCACGCCGAGCGCGGCGCCGCCCTGGCCTTCCTCCACCGAGAGCCGGAGGCGCAGCTCGCCTTCGCCCGCGCGCTGGCCATCGACCCGGGAGACCCGGACGCACTGCTGGGCGCCGCGCACCTGTACGCGGTGCAGCTGCCCTCCACGCGCGAGCGGGACGAACTGGGCGCGCTCTACGCCGAGCGCGGCCTGTCCCAGCCCTCCACACCCCCTGAGCTCGTCCCCTCCCTGGCGCTGGTGGCGGCCATGGCCTTCAACGACCTGGGGCAGGCGGACCAGGCGCTGGAGCGCGCCGCCATCGTGCTCGCCCGCGAGCCGGGCAACCTGGAGGCGAAGTACGAGAAGGCCCTGGCCCTCTTCGAGCTGTGCCGCTTCCGCGAGGCGAAGGCCGCCTTCGCTTCGCTCCTGACGGACAAGGAGCGCGCGGCGCACGCGCACCAGCACCTGGGCCTGCTGCTGGAGCGCGAGGGCCGCTGGAAGCAGGCGCAGGAGCACTTCGACCGGGCCCGCACGCTGGAGCCCCAGGACTTCCCTCCGCCGCCCCTGCCGACGCCGGACGAGTTCCGGGCCCAGGTGACGCGCGCGCTGGCGGACCTGCCGGAGGACATGCGCAAGGACCTGGAGGGCGTGCCGGTGGCCACCGAGGAGATTCCCTCGGAGGACGACCTGCTCGCCAACCAGCCACCCCTGTCGCCCACCATCCTGGGGCTGTTCCGGGGCCCCTCCCTGGGCGAGCCCTGCGACGGGACGGAGACGCCGTGCCGCTCCGTGGCCCTCTACCGGCGCAACCTGGCCCGGGCGGTGCGCACGCCCGAAGAGCTGCGCGAACAGATTCGCGTGACACTGCTGCATGAAATCGGGCATCTGCGAGGGGAGGACGACGAGGAACTGGCCGCACGCGGCCTGGAGTGAGCCCCCACATGCCTTCCCTTCCCACTGCCCGTGTCAGCTTGAAGGGCGCCAAGACGCTGCGTCGAGGCTCCCCCTGGCTGTACCGCACGGAGCTGATGGAGCCCCCCACCACCGACACGCCTGGCGCGGTGGTCGCGGTGGTGGACCCGCAGGGCAACCCCATCGGGCAGGCGCTCTACGCCCGCCGCTCCCCGCTCGCCATCCGCCTGCTCACCCGCAAGAGCCCCGCGGAGGAGAAGGTGGACGACGCCTTCTTCATCCGCCGCGTGGAGGCCGCCCTGGCCCGCCGCGCGGTGCTCCCCGGCCGCGACGGCCTGCGGCTGGTGCACGGCGAAGCGGACCAGCTGCCCGGCTTCTTCGTGGACCGCTACGGCCCGGGCCTCACCATTCAAACGCTCTCCGAGGGCATGGACGCGCGCAAGGAGATGCTCGCCCGCGCGCTGGTGAAGATGACGGGCGCCACCCACGTGGTGTGCCGCGACGACGCCTCTGGCCGCGACTTCGAAAGCCTGCCGCGCGAGGTGCGCCTGCTGCACGGCGAGGGCGACGCGCGCTTCAGCTACCACGAGGGCGAAAACCGCTTCGACGTGGACCTGCTGGGCGACATGAAGACGGGCGCGTTCCTGGATCAGGTGGACAACCACCTGCGCGCGGGCGAGCTGGGCCGGGGCGACGCGCTGGACTGCTTCAGCTACCACGGTGGGTTCGCGCTCGCGCTCGCGAAGCACTGCACGTCGGTGCTCGCGGTGGAGCAGGACGCGAAGGCCGCGGCCCGCGCGCAGGCGAACGCGGCCGCCAATGGCCGCTCGAACGTGAAGGTGGAGAATGGCAACGCGTTCGACGTGCTGCGCCGCTTCGACCAGGAGGGCCGCCGCTTCGACACCATCGTCCTGGACCCGCCGGGGCTCGCCAAGCGCCGCGAGGGCCTGGCCACCGCGCTGCGCGCCTACCACGAGCTCAACCTGCGCGCCCTGCGCTGCCTCAAGCCGGACGGCCTGCTGGTGACGTGCTCGTGCTCGGGGAAGCTGGACCGCCAGGGCTTCGAGTCCATGGTGCTGGACGCCGCCGCGGATGCGAAGCGCCCGGTGCAGATTCTGGAGCGCCGGGGCGCCGGCCTGGACCACCCGGTGCTCGCGGGCCTCGCGGAGACGGAGTACCTCAAGGCCCTCTACGTGCGCGCCTTGTAGGCCGAAGCGGCAGGCGCGCGAGGGGCGCTAAGGAATGGCCAGCTCCTTGCGCAGCCTGCCCACGACCTTGAAGTACTCGGTGCGGGAGAAGCCCACGTTGAGGATGTGGAAGTCCTTCTTGGACAGGCCCACGCAGCCGAAGCAGTAGTTGCAGTCCTGCAGGTTCTTGCTCAGCACCACGTACGCGCTGTTGGAGCAGTTCTCGCTCTGCACGCAGTACGCGCACGCGTGGCAGTTCTTGCACTCCACGCAGTGCGAACAGTTGGTGCACAGCTCGCAGCGCGTGCAGTGCGTGCACTGGTGGCAGCTGTCGCAGTCCTTGCAGAACATGCAGTTGGCGCAGCGCTGACAGCCCTCGCACGCGTAGGAGCCCGGGTTGCCCGGGTCCACCGAGTAGCTCTTGGACAGCTTCTGGAATTGATCCAGGAACTCGCGCTTGCCCAGCGACGACACGCCCAGGCGCGCCATCTTCTCCTGCTCCAACAACTCCTGGGCCGTCTGGGGTCGGGACCCCTTCTCCTTCACCGCCACGGACGCTCCTTGAACTGGAATCACTGCAGCCGGGCCAGCCCGGCCAGATCGATGCCGCGCGCCACCCGCCGCACCTCCACGGTGCTGGGGAAGCCACGGCTGGTGACGGCCACCACGAAGCGCTCACCCACCAGCAGGTTCGCCTCCGCCATGCCCTCGTCCGCGTCATAGCGCACGAAGCCCACGGCCTCCTTCCACTGGATGGGCGCCGTCGGGTCGCTCGCCGCCCGGCCCCGCGCCTTCTGCGCCGCCTCGCGGATGGCCTGCCCCAGCTTGAGCCCCAGGGTGGTGTCCACGATGCGCACCTTCACCTCCCGGTCCTCGCCGCGGGTGTAGGTGCGCTCCGCCTCCGACACGGACACCTCGCCGTACTTGCCGGTGGAGCCCCCGGTGGCGCCCACCGTGAAGCCCTCCAGCGAATCCGGCAGGAAGGGCGCCAGATCCTTGAAGTACACGCACGGTGCGGCGGTGGTCACCACATCGCGCGGGGTGGGAGAAGTCGTGCGTTCGTCGTCAAGGCATCCGCCGCCCACGCCGAGCGCGAGCGTCGCGATGGCCAGCCGTAGGAAATAGTCGCGCACGAACGAATCAAAGGGTATCCCCGGCCTGCGCGCAATGGACCTTTCGAAGCTCAATCCTCCACAGCGTGAGGCCGTGCTGACGACCGAGGGTCCCCTGCTCGTGCTGGCCGGCGCCGGCAGCGGCAAGACACGGGTCATCACCCACCGCATCGTCCACCTGCTCAACGAGCGGCCCGGCCACCTGCTGGCCCGCAACATCCTGGCCGTCACCTTCACCAACAAGGCCGCCACGGAGATGAAGGAGCGGCTCATCCACATGGCCGGTCCGCGCGCCCAGGGCGTCCTGGTGTGCACCTTCCACGCGTTCGGCGCGGAGATGCTGCGCGAGGACATCCACCGGCTGGGCTGGCCGAAGAAGTTCGCCATCGCGGACATGGGCGACCAGCTGTCCATCATCCGCCGCGCCATGCGCGAGAAGCGCATCGACGACCGCGCCTTCGACGTGCGCAAGGTCCTCAACCTCATCTCCAAGGCGAAGAACTCCGGAGAGGTGCCGCAGCCCAAGGGCGAGGGGATGGGGGACGACTACGACCTCATCACCGCGATGGTGTTCGCGGACTACCAGCTCGCGCTCAAGGCGCAGGGCTCGGTGGACTTCGACGACCTGCTGGTGCTGCCCGCGCGCCTCCTGCGCGAACACCCGGACCTGCACCGCAAGTACACGCAGCGCTTCCGCTACCTGCTGGTGGACGAGTTCCAGGACACCAACCACGCCCAGCTGGACCTGCTCAAGCTGCTCGCGGGCGAGGCGCGCAACGTGTGCGCGGTGGGGGATGACGACCAGTGCATCTATTCGTGGAGAGGCGCGGAGGTGCGCAACATCCTCGACTTCGAGAAGCACTTCCCGGGCGGCAAGGAGGTGCGGCTGGAGCAGAACTACCGCTCCTCGCAGCGGGTGCTGGACGCGGCCAACGCCGTCATCGCGAAGAACCCCGAGCGCAAGGACAAGCGCATGTGGACCGACCGCCGGGGCGGAGAGCTGGTCAAGGTCGTGGCCTGTCCCAACGACGAGGAGGAGGCCCGCTTCGTCGCGCACGAAATCCAGAAGCACATCTCCCAGGGCATCCCCGCGGACGACATCGCGGTGCTCTACCGCACCAACGGCCAGTCGCGTCCGGTGGAGGAGATGCTGCGTGAGAAGAACATCGCCTACGAGGTCGTGGGCGGCAGCGAGTTCTTCGACCGCAGCGAGGTGAAGGACGTCATCGCGTACTTCAAGGTGCTGGCCAACCGGCTGGATGAGATCAGCCTCATGCGCATCGTCAACGTGCCGGCACGCGGCATTGGCGACGTGACGATGGAGCGCCTGCACGCGCACTCGCGCGCGGAGGGCGTGACGCTCTGGACGTCCATGCGCCGCGCGGACACCTACGAGGACCTGCCGGCCGGCGCGGGTGGCAAGGTGCTGGAGTTCGTGGAGATGGTGGAGCGCTACCGCGACGCCTTCCTCCACGCCCCGCGCCTCTCGGAGGCGACGCAGAAGCTCTTGGAGGAGATCGGCTTCCGCGAGGCCACGCGCGCCAAGGCCGTCTCCGGCACCGCCGCGGACAAGAAGCTCAAGAGCGTGGACCACGTGCTCGCGTCGCTGGAGAAGTTCGAGAAGCGCGAGGGCCCCAAGGCCAGCCTCCTCACGTACCTGAACCGCCTCAGCCTGGACACGCGCCAGGAGGAGGAAGAGGTCCCCGGCCAGAACCGCCGCGTGACGCTCATGTCGCTGCACGCCTCCAAGGGCCTGGAGTACCGGCTCGTCTTCTTCCTGGGCATGGAGGAGGACCTGATGCCCCACGGCGGCATGCAGGGCGAGGCGCAGAACCTCGAGGAGGAGCGCCGCCTCTGCTACGTGGGCATCACCCGCGCCAAGGAGCTGCTCTACCTCACGCGCTCCACCGTCCGCGTGAAGCGCGGCAAGGAGGTCCCCCGCACGCCCTCGCGCTTTCTGGAGGACCTGCCTCCGGACGCCTTCGAGAACGTGGACATGGACGCGCCGCGTCAGGGCCCTCCGGATGAGAAGGAGAAGAACTTCTTCGCCAACCTGAAGGAGCGGTTCAAGAAGCCTCCGCCGGGGCCTCCTGGCGGCGGTCCTGGCCCGGGGACGCCCGGTCGGGTGCCCTAGGCGGCCGGATTTCCAGGCCCCGTGCGCCCGACCTTGACTTGATCCCAGGGTCCCGCTAGGAGGTTCGGCCTTTCCGGGCTTCTGTCGGAGTTTTTGGCGGAGGACCCGCGGTTGGTTTCGCACGAGCACGCGTCCCCTGGCATGCACCTGGGTGCCGCGCCGAAGTTTGGAGTGCACGAAATGTCGCAGAAGACCTACAGCGCCAAGGCCGCGGACATCAAGCGCCAGTGGCACGTCATTGACGTGTCCGACAAGGTGCTTGGCCGCGCCGCCAGTCAGATTGCTACCCTGCTGAAGGGCAAGCACAAGCCGACGTACACCCCGTCCATCGACACGGGCGACCACGTGATCGTCATCAACGCCGACAAGGTGAAGGTGACGGGCACGAAGGAGACCGACAAGCTCTACTACCGGCACCCGTACGCCGGTTTCCCGGGCGCCCTGAAGATCACCAACCTGCAGAAGCTCCGCGCCAAGCACCCCGAGGACGTGATCCTCAATGCGGTGCGTCGCATGCTTCCGCGCAGCGCCCTGGGCCGTCAGATGATGACGAAGCTCAAGGTGTATGCCGGTGATACCCATCCGCACACCGCGCAGCAGCCGGTGGCGTACAAGGTCGAGGCGTAAGGAACAGCCATGGCGATCAATCCTGAACTTGGTTTCTACGCCACCGGCCGCCGCAAGGAGGCCACCGCTCGCGTGTGGCTGCGTCCTGGCAATGGCCTCGTGGTCATCAACGGCCGCGACATCAATGAGTACTTCGGCCGTGAGACGTCGAAGATGGTGCTCAACCAGCCGCTGGAGATCCTGGAGCAGAAGGGCAAGCTCGACGTCACGGTCAACGTGCGCGGCGGCGGCCTCTCTGGTCAGGCCGGTGCCATCCGTCACGGCATCGCGCGCGCGCTGTGCGCCTTCAACCCGGAGTTCCGTCCGGCGCTGAAGAAGGCCGGCTTCCTCACCCGCGATGCTCGCGCGGTCGAGCGCAAGAAGTACGGCCAGCCCGGCGCCCGTCGTCGGTTCCAGTTCTCCAAGCGCTAAACTGCTTGCCGGCTCGCTGGAGCCGCTCCTCGGCGGGGGTCCTCTTTCAGGGACCTCCGCCGTTGTGCTTTGCGGGGTCACCCGCTGCCCCGTCGCGGCCAGCGCGGGCGTTCTGCTAGCATCCGGGCCCTCCCATGGAACTCAACGAAATCCTGCAGATCGCCCTGCGCGGCGGTGCCTCCGACATCCACCTGAAGGCGGGCCTGCCGCCCATGTTCCGCGTGGACGGTTCGCTGGTGCCGCTCAAGGACGGCCGCCGCCTGCCTCCGGAGGAGGTGGCGCGCATGGCGTTCGGCATCATGAACGAGTTCCAGAAGGAGAAGTTCAAGGTCAGCAACGAGGTGGACCTGGCGTACGGAGTCCCTGGCCTGGGCCGCTTCCGCGTGAACGTCTTCCAGCAGCGCGGCACGGTGGGAGCGGTGCTGCGTGTCATCCCCTTCAAGGTGATGACGATGAAGGACCTGCTGCTGCCCCCGGTGCTGGAGAAGGTGTGCGGCGAGGAGCGCGGCCTGGTGCTGGTGACGGGCACCACGGGCTCCGGCAAGTCCACGACGTTGGCGGCGATGATCGACTTCATCAACTCCAACGAGACGAACCACATCATGACCATCGAGGACCCCATCGAGTTCCTCATCCGCGACAAGCGCTCCATCGTGAACCAGCGCGAAGTGGGTGTGGACACGATGAGCTTCTCGCAGGCCCTCAAGAGCGCGCTGCGGCAGGACCCGGACGTCATCCTGGTGGGCGAAATGCGCGACCACGAGACCATTGAAACGGCGCTCCACGCCGCGGAGACGGGCCACCTCGTGATGTCCACGCTGCACACGCTGGACGCGACGGAGACCATCAACCGCATCGTGTCCGCCTTCCCCCCGCACCAGCAGAAGCAGGTGCGCCTGCAGCTCTCCAGCGTGCTGCGCGGCGTGGTGAGCCAGCGGCTCGTCCCGCGCGCGGACGGCAAGGGCCGTGTGGCGGCGGTGGAGGTGCTGCGCGTCACTACGCGCGTGCGGGAACTCATCGAGGACAAGGACCGCACGAAGGAGATCCACGACGCCATCGCGCAGGGCACGGACTCCTACGGGATGCAGACCTTCGACCAGTCGTTGATGGGGCTCGTGCGCAACGGGCTCGTCACCTACGACGAGGCCCACCGCCAGGCCAGCAACCCGGACGACTTCGCGCTGCGCTTCTCCGGCATCAGCGGCACGTCCGACTCGAAGTGGGACAACTTCGACGCCAAGGCCGGCGAGGAGCGTCCCATCCCGGGCTCGGCGTCCTTCGCGCAGAAGGGCGCGCCCGCTCCGGCCCAGGCCCCCGCGCCGCCCCCGC
>NZ_RAWD01000381.1:0-8164 GCF_003612065.1 Corallococcus sp. CA047B | reverse complement strand
GGGATTGGGGCGGGTGGTCCGGGCAGGTAGCCGCCCGCCGCCATCCGCTTCGCGGACTTCGCGTACATGTCGGGCGACAGGCCGTGGACGCCGGTGCCGTCAATCCACCGGTTGTAGAAGTTGAAGAGCGCGCACACGGAGACCGCGTCGTAGACGGCCTCGTCCGACCAGTCCGCCGCCTTCAGTCGCTCCACGTCCTCGCGGCGCACGTCTCCGGGCGCGTCGTTGAGTTTGTCCACGAAGGCGAACAACGCCTTCTCGGCCTCCGGAATGGGGGCCGTCGCCACATCGTCCAGCACGGCCTGGACGCGCTCCGTGCTGCCCAGCAATTCCGCCGCGACCGCGGCGTGAGAACCCAGTCAAAACACACAGGCGTTGCGCCGCGACGTGTACGCGGCGATGAGCTCCCGCAGGCCCGCCGACAGCGGCGAGGGCCCCCGCATCACCTCATGGGTGAACGCGGACAGCGCATCCGTCATGCGCGGCTTGAAGGCGAACAGGTGCCATATCTGCGGCGACGGAAAGCCAGACGCCCGCGCCATGGCGATCATCCGTCCGTAGTGGCCGTCGGACTCGTGGGACTCGACGTCCGGCAGGTACATGGGTTCCGGGGCAGGGGGCTTCTTCATCGCGCACTTCCTGTTTCAGGACGACGGAGGGGGAGACGACGCTCAGGACAGCGACGCGAGGAACGCGTCCAGCACCGCGTTGAAGGCTTCGGGTTGCTCCTGGTTGGGCAGGTGCGCGGCGTCGGTGATGACCTCCAGCCGTGCCCCCTGCACCAGGTCCACCATCTGCTTCGCCTTGGCCAGGGGCGTGATGGTGTCGTGCTCGCCCACCACCACCAGCGTGGGCCCCGCGAAGCGCGCCAGGATGTCCTTGCTGTCCGGCCGCTGCGCCATGCCCCGCTGCGCGGCGGCGAGCGCCTGGGGGGATGCGGCCCGGCCCATCGCCGTCACCTCGCGGCCCACCGGCGAGTCCGCTCCCGCGTGCACCAGCTTGGGCACCAGCCCCTGGATGACGGACGACGCGCCCTGGGTGAGGGCCTGCTGGGCGGTGGCCTCGCGCTTCTCCCGGCCGGCGTCATCATCCGCCGTGCACTGCGTGTCCACCAGCACCAGTCCGCGCACCCGGCCCGCGTCCTCGCGCAGCAGCGCCATGGCCGCGTAGCCGCCCATGGACACACCGCCCACCACCGCCGCGTCGATGTTCAGCGCGTCCAGCAGCGCGAGGCCGTCCTGCGCCAGCCTGCGCATCTCCATGGGGCCTTCGCCCAGCGGGGTCTGCCCGAAGCCGCGCAGGTCGGGGACGAGGAACCGGTAGCGCCCGGACAGCGCCGCCACCTGCCGCTCGAACGCGGAGCCGTCCAGCGGGAAGGCGTGCAGCAGCAACACCGGCAACCCCTGGCCCACGTCCCGGTAGTGGAGCGGGATTCCATCCACGGCGACCGTCAGCATGCGTCCTCCCAGGCAACCGCGTGAGGGGTGCGGCGTTCAGAGCCACTTCTTGTACTTGAACCAGCCAACGAGCCCCAGCGGGAAGCCCACCATGGTGGCCCACATGGCGTAGTACCAACCCTTGCCGGACAGTTCGTCGAAGTTCTGCCCGAAGAAGCCGACGATGAAGGACAGGGGCAGGAAGAGGGTGGCGAAGATGGTGAGCTGCTTGCTGATGTCGTTGGTGCGGTTGGCCACCATGGACAGGTAGCCGTCCATCACGTTGCCCACCACGTCGCGGCCGGAGTCGATCTGCTCGTACAGCCGCACCAGGTGGTCGTACACGTCGCGGAAGTAAAGCGTCGTCTTCTCCTGAATCTGCGGGATGCCCCGGCGCGACAGCATGCCCACCACGTCCCGCTGCGGAGACAGCACCCGGCGCAGCGTCACCAGGGCGCGCTTGAGTTGGAAGATGCGCTGGAGGTGCTCTGGATCCGGCTCCGCGAAGATGGCGTCCTCCAGGTCGTCCAGCGCGTCGCCGAAGTCATCCATGATGGGGAACTGCGCGTCCACGAGCGAGTCCGCGAGCAGGTAGAGGATGACGTCCACGCCCCGGCCCAGCGTGCCCGCCGGGTCGTCCCTCACGCGCCGGAGGATGGCGTCGTGGCCGGGCAGCCGCAGCTGGTGCACGCTGATGAGCCAGTCGTTCGCCAGGAAGTAGTGCTGTTCGTGCAGCGTCAGCTCGGTGACGTCCTTGCCGTTGCAGCTGAAGCCCTGGAGCACGATGAACTGGTGGTGTGGGTACTCCTCCAGCTTGGGCCGCTGGTCCAGGTGCAGGCAGTCCTCCACCGCGAGCCGGTGGAGCTGGAAGCGCTCGGCCAGTCGCCCCATGACCTCCGCGTCCGGCTCCAGCACGTCGATCCACTTGGGCCCCGGCCGGTCGAGCAGCTCCTCCCCGCCCAAAATCGCCTTGCCGTCCTCCCACAGACAGACCTGGATCATCTTGAATCGGCTCCCCGGCCGTCCTTCTGGCCCGGGATGCTTGCTAGAACTCCCCGGACGCGAAGTCGAGGGATAGAGTGGGGGCAACGTGTCCGCTGCCGCCGAGAGTCCCCCGCCGGCCTCCCTCACCCCGAGGCTCGAAGAAATCCTCCAGTCGCTGCCCGACCGCGCCTTTTCCGCGCGGCTGCGAGCGGTGTACCTCGCCGCGGCCCATGCCATCTCCCGGCTGAGCGACCTGGACCTGGTGAAGTACGAGACGCCCGTCGTCGACGCCAGCCCCGACCTGTCGCTGTGGGAGGAGATGGCGCCCGTCATCCGCGACACGGTGATGGACGTCAACGCGCTGCTCAACGTCATCCGGGAGCAGTTCCCAGGCACCCCGCCGAAGGCTGCGCCCCCGTCCCGTCCAGGCCCCGGCGACGTGCCCGGCCTGCTCCAGGAGGGCATGGGGAGGCTGGCCCAGAGCATCACCCAGCTGGGCGAGGCCATGCGCAACCCGGCCGTGGTGAGCGACCGCTGGCAGCTGTTGGCGGAAATCCAACGTTTCCGCTCGGACTATCGCGAGCAGATGAGCCAGCTCGTCTTCGACTCCGCGAGCGCCTTCGGCGAGGTGTCCCGCGCCCAGGTCGTCCCCGGCTACGAGGCGGAGGTGAAGGCGGCCGTCACGGTGCGGGCCATCACCTCCGACCTGTCGCGCATCGTGGCGGCGCGGCTGGGCAAGGTGCGCGACGCGAAGCCGGAGGAGGTGCTGTGGAACGCGCAGCAGCTCCAGACGGAGATGGATGCCTTCGGCCGGACCGCCGCGTACCGGAACCTGCGCGCGCAGGACAAGCGGAAGATCGTCGAGGCCCGCGCGGAGGTGGGGGCGCTCGCCATCCAGACCGCGCCGGACCAGAGGGACCTGCTCACCGTCGCGGAGGGCCTGGACGCGCTGGTGCGAAGCCTGTCCGCGGTGAACCAGCGGCAGCTCCTCATCCTCCACGACCGTGAAGTGTGGGCCGCGTGCGGCGTGCGGCTGGAGCGCGCCCTGATGCAGTCGAAGAAGGATCCGGTCGCGTCGGCCAAGGCGCTCGCGGAGGCGGCGGTCAGCGCGCAGTCGCTCTATGGCCGCGACGCGACAATGGACGCGTTCCTGCGCAAGGCGCGCAAGCTGAAGCTCGCCACGCTCACCGGTCCGGAGCTGCTCTCCACCATCGAGTCCTTCCAAAGCCAGCTCGCGCAACTGGACGTGATGTGAAGGCCGGCATGGCGAAGGACGTGGCGAAGGGGGCGGAGCCGCGCCCGCTGCGGCAGGCGGACCTGTCCCACGTGCACGGCGTCTTCACCGACGTGGACGGCACGCTGACGACCGGGCACAAGCTGCGCAGCCAGACGGTGCGGGCGCTCGAACAGCTGTCCGCCTCCGGGCTGCGCGTGGTGCTGGTGAGCGGCCGGCCGGCGGGGTGGGGCGAGGCGTGGGCCCGGCAGCTTCCCGTGGACGGCGTCATCGTGGAGAACGGCGGGTTGTTCTTCCTCAAGGGGAAGAAGGGCGAATTGCGCAAGGTGTACCTGGAGCCTCCCGCAGAGCGCCTGGCCAACCGCCAGCGCCTGGAGGCGGAGGTGCACCGCGTGCTGGCCCAGGTGCCCGGGGCGCGCCTGTCGGTGGACAGCCGCTACACGGAGGTGGACCTGGCGGTGGACTACAACGAGGAGGCCCGGCTGGGAGACGCGGGGGCGTCCGCCATCGAAACGCTGCTCCGGGCCCGGGGCGTGACGGCGGTGCGCTCGTCGGTGCACGTCAACTGCTGGCTGGGTCGGTTCGACAAGCTCTCCGCGTCCCGCCGCTTCGCGCGCGTGGCGTGGGGCGAGAAGCTGGAGCCCGCGGACGGTCGGTACGTCTACGCGGGGGATTCTTTCAACGACGCTCCGATGTTCCAGGCGTTCAAGCTGGGCGTGGGCGTGGCCAACGTGCGCGCGGTGCTCAATCGCATCGACGCGCCCCCGGCCTTCATTACCCGGGCGCCCGAGGGGCGGGGATTCGAGGAGCTGGCACGCGCCCTCCTCGCCCGCCGCCGGCCGTCCCGCAGTCGAGGAGTCTCAACGTGAATGTCGTGAAGCTGGAGCTGGCCCGGGGCCTGGGGCGTCACCTGCGCGCGGGCCACCCGTGGGTGTTCCGCAAGGCGCTGGAGCACCCGCCGCGGATCCCCGCCGGCAGCGTGGTGGACCTGACGGAGAACGGGAAGTTCGTCGCGCGCGGTTACTATGATCCGCACTCGGCCATCGCGGTGCGCGTGCTCACGCGCGACTCGCGCGAGACGGTGGACTCGCGCTTCATCACCCAGCGCGTGCAGCGCTCGCTGGCCGCGCGCACGTCGCTCATCGACCTGAAGGACACCGACAGCTACCGCCTCATCCACGGCGAGGGCGACGGCCTGCCCGGCGTGGTGGTGGACCTGTACGCGGGCTGGGCGGTGATGAAGCTGTACTCGGCGGGGCTCACCCCCTACCGGCCCCTCATCGTGGAGGCGCTGAAGGCGGGCGTGCCGGGCCTCAAGGGCATCATCGGGCGCGACGAGGTGGGCCGCGACGACGTGGAAGAGGACGACGGGCGCGGCACCGGGCGCATGCTCTGGGGCGAGGAGGCCCCGGAGCTCATCCCCATCCGCGAGCGCGGCGCCGTGTTCATGGTGGACGCGTGGCGCGGACAGAAGACGGGCTTCTTCCTGGATCAGCGGGAGAACCGTCACCTCATCCGCCGGCTGGGGCAGGGCAGGGACGTGCTCAACTGCTTCTGCTTCAGCGGCGGCTTCTCAGTGAACGCGGCGCTTGGCGGCGCCAAGAGCGTCTTCTCCGTGGATCAGGATCCGGAGGCCATCGCCCTGGCCCGCGAGAACTTCACGCGCAACGGGCTGCCGGCGGAGAAGCACGACTTCCTCGCGGCGGACGTCTTCGCCCTCATCCAGTCGTTCAAGGAGGAGGGCCGCACGTTCGACCTCATCATCCTGGACCCGCCCGCCTTCGCGAAGAGCCAGCGCGCGGTGGAGGCCGCCATCGACGGTTACGCGTCGCTCAACCGGCAGGCCCTGGCGCTCTTGCGTCCCGGGGGGCTGCTGGCCACGGCGTCGTGCTCCGCGCGCGTGAACGGGGACATGTTCATGGGCGCCGTGCGCGAGGCGGGCTTCAAGGCCGGCGTGGACCTGGCGCTGGTGGAGGAGCGCTACCAGCCGCCCGACCATCCGGTACGCCTGCAGTTCCCGGAAGGCAAGTACCTGAAGTTCTACGTGATGCAGGCGGTGTAGCGCGCCGTCCGGCCACCGACAGGGGCGCCCGGTCCGGGGCGCCTCCCAGGGGCTGCATGGAAGGCTTCGCGAAGCGGCTTCAGGTCCCGAAGACCTGGTGGGCCACGCGGTCCAACACGTCCTTGCCCCAGACGATGCTGGCCTTGCCCAGGCGGTCCAGGTCGCGGGTGAACTCGCGGCCGTCCGGCATCACCGTGTACGTGCGGCTCAGGAACAGGCTGCCGCTTGCGGGCTCGAAGTCCACGCTGCCGCCACCGGTGTCCGTGCCTTCTTCCTGCTGCTGCCGGAAGCCCTCGATGATGCCGGGCTTGGGCGGCTCGCGGAACCGGTAGATGAGGGCGCTGGCCTTGAGGGAAGGGGGGGACTCGATGTGCTCGAAGGCGTACTGCCCCTCGCCGTTCATCATGCCGCCCAGGCCCTGTTCGTTGAGGCCCTCGGTGATGCCCGCTCCCTGCGTCTGCAGGTACCACTTCACCAACTGACGGGCCGCATCCCGCGTCATCGGGCCCCCAGCGGCCGGCGCTGGACGCGCCATGCCGATGGTGGACAGCAGCCACTGCAGGCCGGTGGAAAGGGAGCGGCTCATGGGCGCGTCACTTCGCGGGAACGGTGCGATCCGCGACGCGATTGAAGACTTCCTCGCCCCAGTTGAGGCTGGCTTCCACGAGCCGGTCGAGGTCTTCCTTGAACTGCTGCTCCGCCGGCACGACGCCGTACGTGCGGCTCAGGAAGAGGCTCTTGTTCTCGGTCTCGTAGTCCACCTTGCCGCCGCCGGTGTCCGTGCCGGACTTCTCCTCGGCACGGAAACCGTCGATGACGCCCGGACGGGGCGCGTCGCGGAAGCGGTAGATGAGGGCGCTGCACTTCAGCGCCCCCGAGTCCTTCGCATGTTCAAAGTAGATTTGCGCCTCGCCGAGGGCGGCGCCGCCAAATCCCTTCGCGTTGAGCCCGGAGCCTTCCGCGTCTCCGTGGGCCCTCATGAATGACTGCACCAGTCGCTGGGCTTCTTCGAGCGTCATACGTGCAGTCATATCACACCGTCGGTTGACTAGAACTTACCCTCGCGCGCCTGGTCGAACGGGACGCGCTGGTTCAGGTACGTGTCGTTGATGTTGTGCGCGCCGGAGAAGATGCTCTTCTCGGAGAAGTAGTGGATCTTCGCGTCCTTGCCCGCGTTGCGGATGAGGTCGAGGGGGCCCTTGCCGCTGGTGCCCAGACCGAACAGGCCCGGCACGGGGTCCTTGTCGTTCACGTAGTGCACGTACTTCGGGCCGTTCGGGTAGGTCGCCGCGGCGGCGCCGAAGGTCTCCACGGAGACCTTGCCGAGCTTCGCCTCGACCTGCGCGGGGGACAGCCCGTCTTCGATGCGCAGCCGCTTGGCCACGTCGTTGAGCGCGCGCGAGGTGATGAGACCGCCCTGGCTGTGCGCCATCAGGTGCACGTCACGGCCGGCCTTCAGCTCCGTGTAGAGCGAGTCCGCCAGCGTGTCCACGGCCGGGTTCTTGCCCTTGTCCATCTTGTCCGTGACGCACTGGCCCAGGTCCTTGAAGAAGCCCTCGGTGGAGTTGTGGATGCCGATGGTCTTCTGGCCCGTCTTGTCCGCGATGGCCTGCAGCGTCTCCTTCTGGCCCGCCATGTCCGTCATCATGCCGTTGACGTAGATGAGGGTGCCTTCGGTCTTCACGCCGTCCTTGGGCGTGTAGGCCGGGACCTGGCTCAGCGGGGTGCTGGCGTCGAACGTCTGGCCGCCAGCGCCCACCAGCTTGCCGTCGAACACCTTGTCCTTGGAGCCGGCCGGCGCGGTGAAGACGCTCGCGGGCGCCGCGGTGCGGACCGCGCTGTTCGTCGCGCGCGCGTCGAAGCCGTCCTTCACCTGGTTGGCCGGCTTGGCCGTCACGGCCGGAGCGGGCTTCGCCACCGGGGCCGGGGTGGTCGTCGGCGTGGTCGGCGTGGTGCGCGTGGCGTTGTTGATGGAGTTACGACCGCTCCCGATGGTTCCCATGGCTTGATGCTCCTGCGGATTCTTTGAAGGGGGGAAGGAAAGCTTGAGGCGTTGATCCATTCTCACCGCAACCGCCCAAAAGTTGCGAGGGGGTCGCGGAATGTGTGTGACGCACCGCGCAGCGGCGTGTCCACGGTGCGGAAGGCTTTGAAGACGGACCGGCCGCTCCGGAAGGGGCGGATTAAGGTGGTGGCATGGTCCAGAAAGGTCAGTTCCTGGAGCGCTCCACGCTCATCCCCGTCGGCGGAGACCCGGAGGTGATGGAGGGCACGGTGCACCGGGGGCAGCGCTCCCCGCCGCTGCTCATCCTTCCGCCCCGGCCGGAGGAGGGGGGCGGCATGGACCACGTCCTGGCGGCGGAGGTGGCCTTCGCGGCGGCGCGGGCGGGCTTTCCCACCCTGCGCTTCAACCACCGGGGTGTGGGGGCCAGCCAGGGCGTACGGGGC
>NZ_RAWD01000380.1:0-8188 GCF_003612065.1 Corallococcus sp. CA047B | reverse complement strand
GGAAGTTAAGCCCTCCAGAGCCGATGGTACTCCGCGGGAAACCGCGTGGGAGAGTAGGTCGCTGCCGGATTCTTTTTGAAAAGCCCCTGGTGCCGCAAGGCGCCAGGGGCTTTTGTCTTTGCGGGCTGCGCCGGGTCTGGGCGCGTGCGTCTTCGTGGATTGATCCGGCGTGATGCAAACATCCCCGGGTCTGGCTTTGAGGCTGGCTTGCCCCTGCCTGCTTTGCTTGAGTGGCATTCCTTCCCCCTCTTGCTGGACAGGAGCCTCTCGCATGCATCTGCTTCGAATCTACGCCGCCGGTCTGCTCGCGCTGGGTTTCCTTCTCGTGCCCGCCCGTTCAGAGGCTGCTGCTGGCGTCCGGCTGGGCGTGGGGGCGGACTACTGGGTGGATACCAGCGCGGCCTTCAACTTCACCCTGGGCGTCGAGGGCCACGTCGCGGGCCCCATCTTCGTGGGCGCTCGCTTTGGCGCGGTGCTGGTGACGGACGGCAATGTGATTGGCGTTCCGCTGGACATCTCCCTGCGCGCGAACGTGGGCCGGACCGTCTACATCGAGGGCCTGGTGGGGCCGTGGATCTTCTTCAAGGGGGATGCCTTCAAGGCCCACGCGGCTTTCGGCTTTGGCCTCCAGGGGAAGGCCGCGAGCATCGGCGTCGAGGTGGGCTACCTCGACCCGAATCCCATCATCGGCTTGCGGCTCGGCTACAAGTTCTGAGGCAGAGCATCAGTAGTGCGGAGGGCGCTCCTGCTGGCGGGTGTCCACCAGGCCCGGCTCGGCCTCGAGCTTGCGCTTGAGGCCGTCCACCTCGGCCCGGAGCGCGTCGATGACGCGTCCCTGCTGGTAGAGGACGTCGCTCAACTCCTGCAACAGCTCCTGCTGCTGCGTGTAGCGGATTTCCAGCTCGATGAGGCGCTTGTCTTCCATTGCCGTCTTCTCCGCGGGGAACGCTGCCCCATGAATACCCTCGAATACCTTCAGCGTGCCCGTGAGTGGCTCGGGCGGGGGCAGCCCGAGCTGGCGGAGTCCGCGCTGAGTGACGCCATCGATGCGGCCGTTGCGGCGGAGGACCTCGTCCTCCTCACCCAGGCCCGCTTCGCCCTGGGGGAGCTGCTCTTCCAACAGGGCCGGGATGAAGAGGCAATCCCCTTCCTCCAGGCCGTGGTCCGGACTGAACGCGCCGACGGTTCCGTGGATGCGCCGGTCATCGCCTCCGCCCGGATGCTGCGCCAGATTCGGGGGCAGGAGCCTCGTTGACGTTCAGGGCAGCCGGCACTGCTCGCGGATGGCGTCCATCCGCTGAGGGTAGCGCCGCTCCAGGTCCGTGCGGGTCTGGCGGGCTCCCTCGAACCGTCCGGCCTTCACCTGGAGGGTGCACAGCGTGGCCAGCGGCCGCGTGTCCTCGACGTTCAGTCGGTCCGCCCGTCGCAGCGCTTCCTCGGCGGCGTCATCGTTGCCGAGCTGGGCCCAGGCGAGCCCGAGCTGGAAGTGGCCCTCCGCGAGCTTCGGATCGGCTTGGACCGCCTGCTGCAACAGCTTCACGGCTTCCCGGCTCCGCCCCTGCCGGCTGAGCACCAGCCCCTGTTCCACCAGAAGCCGGGCCGGAGGCATCCTGCCTTCCAGTGTGGAGAAGACCTTCAGCGCGTCGTCTGGCTGCCCCATGCGGCTGAGCAGCCGTCCGTAGCGCACCCCGATGAGAGGATCGCCTGGGATGCGCTCGTGGGCGCGGGCCAGGGCGTCAGTGGCGCTCGCGAGGTCGCCTTTCTGCTCGCTCAGGTCCGCCCGGAGCAGGTCCGCTCGGGGGTCCGCGGGCGCGAACTGGACGGCCTTGTTCAGGGCCTGCTCCACGCAGCGGCCCATCCGCTCCAGGTCGCAGATGCGCGCGAGCAGGAGCTGGGTCTCCACCGCCGTCGGGTCCCTTCGCTCGGCTTCCACGGCCAGGTCGTGGGCCTGCGCTGGCGCTCCTTCCCGCAGGAGTTCGGCCGCCGTGCGCAGGTCCTGGGCCGTGGCCTTGTCGTTGGTCTTCAACGGCACCAGGAAGCCCAGCCGGGTGTCGATGTCCTCCGTCGCGCGGGCGATGGCCAGTTCCTGCTCGGGCATGTTCCGGGGCAGGAACAGGGGGATGAGGTGGATGGCGAGCGCGACCGCGGACACCCACAGCACGCCTCGCATCCCCCGAGTCCAGCGCCGGTCGTGACGCTCCGCTGTCCCGTTCGTGGGCTCGGTCATGGCGGCTCCCTAGACTAGACGGCTCGCAGGTGGGAGCGCAGGCCGGAGGGAAGTTCAAGCTCGCAACTCCAGCAGAGCTCGAAGTTGGCCGGGTTCTCTTCACCGCACCGGGGGCAGGTCACCGAACGGTTCGACGCTTCCTGGTTGGCCTGCAGCTCGGAGAGGACCTGGCGGCCGGCTTCCAGCTCCTGCGGCCATAGCCACAGCTCCACCCAGGCCTCGGTGCTGGGAATCTCTCCGCTCAACGGTGCCAGGGATTCACCCCGAACCTCGACCGAGAGACCGGCCGACTCCAGGGCGCCCGCCAGCATCCGCGCCTCTCCGACCGTGCGGTGCACGGAGAACTGCACGCGCTTCATGATGCTTGTCTGTCAGAAGCGGGCCGTCACGGCAACCGACCCCGGTCGCCCCCCTGCTGTCCCACTTGTTCCGCGCCTGCCCTGGGCTTATCCCGCCCCTCCCGGATGGCCCTGAGGGGCCGGGTGGGCGTCCGTCATTCGGCGTCCGTCATTCATCGTGGCGGAGCTGGTGCGGCAGGACGGCATGGGCATGGCGCGGCGCCCGGGCGTGCAGCTCCGCGGTCAGCAATGCGTCCAGCTCCGCGAGCAGGCGATCATATCCGCCCCCGGCGCCCTTCGCGGGCAGCCGCTCGGTGGCAAGCCGCAGGCGGGGTATCTCCTCGTCCTCGAAGGCCAGTGTCACCGCCAGTCCGTCCGGGCCTCCGGCCTGGGGCGCCAGCGTCGCGGGTTCGGGCTCTCGCTGGAGTGTCTCCAGCAGCGGAGTCAGCCGGCGGATCTCCTCCGACGTCAGGTCGCGCTCCACCACCGGCTCGCCCTGTTCCAGGACGCGCAGGTGTCTCAGGCCCTCTACTCGCAGCGCCTGGGCCCCGGTGTTGGTCCGACCGCTGCGCTCGTAGGTCACTGTCTTCACGCGCCGTACCTCCCTGGGTCAGGAGTAGGCATCCGTCCTCGGGTCCGCATCCGGGCAGACGGACGTCAGGCCCTGCCGGGGTGGGGATGCGAGCCCGAGCGACCGGTGCCCGACAGTGCGGGGCGCCCTCGGGCCCCTGCGCTTCCAGGGAGCGCCTCCCTACCGTGCTCTTCGTCCGGACACGTCTGCCCGGACGCACGGAGGCCTCAAGAACCATGAGCAAGAACAAGAACCCCAGCCCCAATGACCAGCGCTCGCACTCGAAGAACCCCGAGCGCCCGGAGCACAAGGCCACCCAGGACAACCGCTCCAACCAGATGAACCCGAACCATCCGCACTCTCAGCCCCAGCCGCCGTCGCCGGGGACCAAGGGTGACATGCCGGGCGGGAACGGTTCTCCGAAGCGCTGAGCGCGGTGGTGCGAGAGGCCGGCGTCGGTTGCTCGCCGGCCCCTCTTGTTTCAGTAGTTAGCGGACGCGCGGCGAGCACTCGCCTTCGCCGCGGTAGTGCCCCACGGTCCGCACGAGCGCCGTCACGAAGTCACGCAGGGTGCGCACGCTGCCCGCGCCTCCCGTGCCGTACTGGTTCGCGGGCAGCGACGTCAGGCCCACCGTGCCCAGTTCATCCAGGGTGACCTCGCCGTCCGGACCCACAACGCCGGCGCTGTCCGCAGCAGCGATGGCGTCGAAGCGCATCTTCGCGTCCGGCGACTGGAGGTCGTCGAAGAACAGGTGGTCGCCGTGGAGGGTGAGCTGCACCGTCTCCGTGCTGCCCTTGGGCACCGTCACTCCGCTGCCGATGTCCTCGTTCTCGCAGTGCTCGTAGAGGGTGTTGGTGGGAAAGCCCCAGCGGAAGCGCTTCGACACGGCTCCCTTCGTCGCGGTGCCTTCGACGTAGACGGACCAGCCTTCGGCGTTCATCCGCGTTACGTCCTCGGCGTCCGCGTTGCCGGCCGTGGCGTCCGTGGCGGGGGCGATGGCGTAGCTGACCTCATCCCATTCCTCGGAGGCCAGGTCGTTGAAGGCCGCGACGTTCACGGGGCCCGGACGGTGGACGTCGTAGACCTTCGCGGGCGTCTGCTCGGCGGCGACTTCACCCTTCTGGTTGGCGACCTTCAGCTCCCCCAGCTTCACGAGGAACTTGTCGTAGCGCACGGTCCAGCCGTCCTCGAACGCGCTGGCGGGAATCTCCTTCTCGATGAAGTCCTCCCCGTACGCCGTGAACGCCACGTTGCCCTGACCCGAAGAGCAGGCCAGCAAACCCAGACACGACATTCCCATCAGCCACTGTTTCATTGCGCTGCTCCTTCCACCCACGTCACGACGTAGGCGCTGGTGTCTTCCACGCCGCGCACCAGGGCGTTCTGCGCCTGGCTGTCAGCGGGGAAGGTGGAAACGCCCGCCGCGTCCGGAAGCGACACGGTGGCGAAGTCGATGCGGCTCAGCCACTTCCCCAGGTCCACCGCGATGCTCACGGCGCCGGGTTCCTGCTTCATTTCACGCTCGAAGCGCACGCCTTCAATGGCCTTGGGCAGGTCCACCGTCGCGTCGAAGTGCACGGTGGCGCCCGCCGTGTGGCTCGCCGTTCCCCGGACGTGCACCTGGTGGCCGCCCAGCACGTTCTGCATGTCCGTGGCCGCCGTGGGCGTCGCGAGCGTCAGCTCCAGTGAGCCATACGAGCCCGTGACGGCGTTGGCGTCTCCGAGGACAGCGCCTCCGGCCAGCAGGTCCACCGTCTGGACCTTCAGCACCTCGCCCAGTGCGTCTCCGGGCACGTAGTGGCCCGGGTGCGCGTTCGCGGTGCCTCCGATGAGCGAATACCAGTGGAAGCGCGGGGCGCGTGACAACAGCACCCGGCCTTCGAAGAAGCGCACCGTGCCCACCGAGACCTGGACCGCTTCAGGCGTGATGGTCCATCCGTGCTCGTTGGGGGCCGTGGGGGGGAGCGACGTCATCGACACGCTGAACGTGCGGCGCTCCGCCTCCGTCTTCGTGTCACCACCACAACCCAGACTCATCAGGGCCGCGGCCACCGCGAGGGTGCTTCGCAGCAGGGCAGTTGTTTCGTGTTTCACAGGTGGACCTCCAGGGTGAGCGAGGCCATGCGTGGCGACCCCGCGGTGAAATGCCGCGCCGGCACGAGGCTGGGCGGCGTGGATGGGTCGAAGCGTGAGCTGTAGACAAACTCGCCGTCGCGCCAGCGCGTGTTCAGCAGGTTCTTCACGTCGAGCCGCAAGGCGATGGCGCCCCTTCGCAGCGCGGCTTGCGCGTCCGCGAGGAACACGGTGTGGCTGAACTCGTCGTAGGGCAGGGGGCGGGGACCGATGAGGGTGAGCCCCGTGCCCAGGGACAGCAGGGCGCCAATGCCCGGGAGCGGGCGCTCCCAGCCGAGGTCCGCTCGCGCGACCAGCGGCGCGAAGTAGGGCAGTCTCGCGTCTGTCTTTGTCACCGTCGCGTTCGCGAGGGTGGCGCTCAGCGCGGCCGTGAGGCCCGGCAGGGGGCGTGCCTGCAGCGCCGCGGAGATGCCCGTGCGCAGGGTCTCCCCCGTGAACACGGTGGTGCCCACGGTGTGGTCGAAGAAGAAGTCGTCCTCCACCTGCGAGCCGAAGAGGCTGGCTTGAAAGGACAGGCGTTCGCTTTCGTTCCGGGTTCCCAGCTCCACGCCGTGCACGTCCACGAAGGGGGCTCGCTCTCCCTCCGAGAGGCTTCGTGCTTGGGGGGAACGGAAGCCGTCGCCGTAGCTGGCGAAGAGGGCCCAGGTGTCGGTGAGGGAGTACTCGAGGCCTGCCTTCGCCCCCCAGTGCACCCCGAAGGCGCTGCGGGAGTAGCCCTGGCCGTCATAGAAGCGCGGGTCCCGGAAGGCGAGCGCGTCGAAGACCTCCACGCCCAGGGCGTCGGCTCGGCCTCCCAGGCGGAAGGCCCAGCGGCCCAGGGGGAGTCTGGCCTCGGCGTAACCCCAGACATCCGTCTGGGTGATTTCCGCGTCCACTTCGTCCGCGAAGAAGGTGCCGTCCGTTTCACGGTAACGGCGTTGCGTCTGCTGGATGCCGTCGCGCCTGCCTCCCAGGCCCAGCTCCAGCGAGACGGGCTGGTCGAAGAGGGTGACCTGTCGGCGGTGCTCGGCGCGCAGGCCCAGGATGGAGCCTCCGTTCGTCTGCTCCAGGCCGTCGCCCCGGTCGTCCACGCGGTAGCCGGTGAAGTTGTTGCGCAGCCTGAGGTCCGAGAGGATTCCAAACGCTTCCAGCCTCGTGCGCGCGGTGCCTTCTCGCGGCAGGTCCACGCTGAAGAGGAGCTGGTGCCGGGACACCGTGCCGCCCTGACGGGGGAAGGAGCCGGAGTAGAACGTGCGTCGGCCTGCTTCCAGGTCGTCCTCTCGCACCACTCCGGGCGAGTCGAAGCGCGTGACGTAGCTGCCTCCGAGGATCCTCGCGCTCAGGCCGTGGCCCAGGTCCACGTTGGCCTGGGCGAGGAGGGAGGCCCGGCCGTAGCCTCGCTGGGGGCCGAAGCCGTCTGCCTCGCCCAGCTCGA
The DNA here is from genome assembly GCF_003612065.1 of Corallococcus sp. CA047B. Taxonomy (NCBI): domain Bacteria; kingdom Pseudomonadati; phylum Myxococcota; class Myxococcia; order Myxococcales; family Myxococcaceae; genus Corallococcus; species Corallococcus sp. CA047B. The sequence continues at coordinate 1,504 of NZ_RAWD01000380.1, read as the reverse complement.
CCGCGGCGAACGTGCCGGGGTCCTGGCCGGGACGGACCGTCACGACGAGGCGGCGCTGGCCGAACTGGCCCAGGGTTCCCGCGAACTCGACGCCCTGCTCCCGCGCGCCCAGGTCCATGCGCACCGTGCCCGCGACCGCGAAGTCTCCCTGGAACGCGCGATAGGAGCCCTCTGTCACCTCCAGCGACTGCACGAGCTCCGGGATGATGAAGTTGGTGTCCGCGTAGCCGAGCGCGTGGATGTGGCTGACCTCGTTCACGGGCAGGCCGCCGACGTTCAGCTCCACGTCCTGGCCGTGCAGCGCGTCGAAGCCTCGGAGGAAGAGCTGCTGCGCCTTGCCCTCGCCGCTGTGCTGCGAGGCCACGAGGCCTGGCACCACCCGCAGGACGTCCGTCGCGTTCGTGCGCGGTGCCGCGTCCAGGATGTCCCGGCCGATGGTCACCTCCGAGGCGCTTCGCGCGGGGCGCGTGCCTCGCACCACCGTGGAGCGCTTCTTCGTGCCCTCTTCCGGGATGGGGGGTTCGGGTGTGAGTGCGTCCGAGGCGGGGGTGGAGGATTCAGCGACGGGAGTTTGTGACTCGGTGGCTTGCTCCGAGGCGGGAGCTTGCGGCTCGGTGATCCGTGCGGAGTCTTGCGCTTGCGGCTCGGTGGCGGGTGTCGGCAGGTCGTGGACGCGGGGCTCGGTGGTGGTGGCCGTCAGGGGCGGGGTTCCTGCTCCACTGGCGGCGGTGGCGGCTGGCGTTCCTTGCGTCGCTTCGCGCTGCGTCCCTGCGAATCCGCTTCCGGAGACACCGTTCGGGGTCTGTGTGCTGGCAGGCCCTTCGGCTTGCGCCATCCCCTGTGTCGGCGCGACTCCGGCCACCGCGTACGCGTTTGCCTCCGCTTGGATTGCTGCCTGACTGGGGCGCGGCAGCGCGTGCAGGCATGACGACAGCGTGGCGATTGCGATGATCAACATGAGCACGGGAGGCATCGGCACGAGGGAATGACGACGCGTCCCCGGTGCGCGACTCGACGCACGCCCGGGACGCAATGAAAGACATGGCGAGGCGAAGCGCGCTCATGGCCCTTGTCTGGCCCAGGCCAGACGGGTCCCATGCTCGCGACAAGTCCTTACGGAAGTGCGGAGGGTGCTGGTTTTTCTACGGGCCCTGCGGCATCGCGCTGGACCGCAGTCGCTGTCCCGGTGACCACTCCGGTCCTCGCGCTGGCTCCACCCGCCACGACACCCACCGCAACGTCGGCGGCAGGAACACCGTCCAACTGGCCGCCACCGCCAACAGGTGCTCCACCGAACCCGTCAGATGCCGGTGTCCGTGTCCCTGCTGCCTTTCCTCGTCGCTCTGCCCGGTCTCCGCCGCGCACGTGGCCGGCTTCTCCTGGGACGCAGCCGGCCCTTGCGACAAGGACCGCTTCGCCACCGCCGTCGGGGTTGCGCAAGCGGCCTTCGCTTCACCCGCCTCGCGGTGGACGTGGCCCCCGGACCCGTGCACGTGGGCGTGAC
>NZ_RAWD01000037.1:0-42772 GCF_003612065.1 Corallococcus sp. CA047B | reverse complement strand
ACGCTGCCCGACAGCACGAAGCAGCCGTGGTCCTCCGTCAGCGCGTCCAGCGTGGCCCCCAGCGCGTCCAGGGCCTCCTCCGGAACGCGGAGCCCGGGCAGGTTCAGGTCCGTCACCGCGCCCCTCGCGCGCAGGCGCTCCGTCAGCGTGGCGTAGATGGTCGCGGGCACTCCCGCCGGCACGCTGCCCGACAGCACGAAGCAGCCGTGGTCCTCCGTCAGCGCGTCCAGCGTGGCCCCCAGCGCGTCCAGGGCCTCCTCCGGAACGCGGAGCCCGGGCAGGTTCAGGTCCGTCACCGCGCCGCTCGTGCGGTCCACGACCTTGATGTTCACGCGGCTGGAGCCCGGCAGGCGCAGGCAGCGATCCTGGATGCCCCGGTCGTGGAACAACGCTTCGAACAGCGTCACGTTGTCCGCGCCCAGGAAGCCCGCCGCCGTCACCGGCCGGGAGCCTCCCGCGAGGAACGCCGCCACGTTGATGCCCTTGCCCCCCGGCGTGCGCGTCTCCGCCACCACGCGGTTGACGGCGCCCGCCGTGAAGCCCGGGCACTCCAGCGTTTGATCAATGGCCGCGTTCAAGGTGACGGTCACCACCCCCGGCTTCGTCGCCCTCATGCCTTCGTTCCCTTCTTCGCCAGCAGGCCGCGCACCAACGCCCGCACCTCCGCCGCGTTGCCGCTGTCCAGGGCCTCGCGCGCCACCGCCTCCGCGTCCGCCATGGACAGGCCCCGCAGCAGCGCCTTCACCGACGGGATGCTGGGAATGGCGACGCTCAGCTCGGTGACGCCCAGTCCGGACAGCACCACCGCGCCCGACGGGTCTCCGGCGATGCCTCCGCAGGCGCCCACCCAGATGCCCGCCTTCCGGGCCGCTCGCACCGTGAGGTCCACCATGCGCAGCACCGCCGGATGCAGACCATCCGCCTGGGGTGCCAGCACCGGGTGCTCCCGGTCCATCGCCAGCACGTACTGCGTCAGGTCGTTCGTGCCGATGGAGAAGAACGACACGTCCCTCGCCAGCCGGTCCGCCATCATCACCGCCGAGGGCACTTCAATCATGATGCCCACCTCCACCGGATCCGCGCCCACCTCCAACCGCACGGACTCCGTGATGGCGCGGGCCTTCGCCAGCTCCTCGGGCATCGCGACCATCGGATACATGATGCGGACCGGGCCCTCCTTCGACGCTCGCAGGATGGCGCGCAACTGCGTGCGGAACAGGTCCTCGCGTTCGAAGCACAGCCGGATGCCGCGCACGCCCAGGAAGGGGTTCTCCTCCGCCGGCAGCGACAGGTAGGGCACGTGCTTGTCGCCGCCGATGTCCAGCGTGCGCAGGATGAGGGGCAGGCCGTTGAGCGCGCGCACCATGGTGCGGTACGCGTGGAACTGCTCCTCCTCGTCGGGCGGGTTGTCGCGCTTGAGGAAGAGGAACTCCGTGCGCATCAGGCCCACGCCCTCGCCGCCCGCATCGACGGCCTTCTGCGCTTCCGCGGCCTCGCTGATGTTCGCGGCCACCTCCACGCGCTTGCCGTCCAGCGTGATGGCGGGCCGGTAGCGCTCCAGCTTCTCCTCCTCGCGACGGGCCTGGGTGCGCTCGCGCTGGTTCGCGGCCTTCGCGCGGTCCCGCTCCGACGGGCCCACCACGAGCACGCCCGCGTCGCCGTCCAGGATGCAGTGCTGTCCATTGCGCAGGTCCAGCAGCGACGGCCCCACCGCCACCACCGCCGGCAGGTCGAGCGAGCGCGCGATGATGGCCGTGTGCGACGTGGTGCCGCCGCCCACCGTGCACAGGCCCAGCACCATCGCGGGGTCCAGCTTCGCGGTGTCCGACGGCGCCAGGTCCTCCGCCAGCAGCACCACCGGGTGGTCCGGGAAGGTGGCCTCGCCCTCCACCACCTTCGCCAGGGGCCGCAGCACGCGCCGGCCCACGTCCCGCAGGTCGGCGGCTCGCGCGGCCAGGGTCGGTTCCGCCAGCCTGGCCAGCGAGTCAGCGCGGCTTTCGAACACGCGGCGCCAGGACGCGCCCGCGCTCATCCCGGTGTCGATGTGGCCGTGCGTCTCCGACAACATCTCCGGGTCGTCCAGCAGCTCCAGGTGCGCCTTGAAGATGGCGGCCCGCTGCGCTCCGGCCTTCTGCAGGAAGCCCTCGTGCAGCTGACGCAGCTCCGCCGCCGCGCCCGCCAGGGATTCCTCCAGGCGGCGGTGTTCCTGCGCGCTGTCGGGGGCGTGCTCCTCCACCTCCAGTCGCTCCCGCTGGAAGGCCCACACCGGCCCGGCGGCGATGCCCGGCGACGCGGACAGGCCCGCCACCAGCGTGCCCTCGTAGTCGAGCGTCACGGTGGCGGCCATCGGGGCCGCGCTCGCGGTGGGCGCGACGGCTTCCCCTTCGCCCAGCCCGGACTGGAACGCGTCCCGGAGCGCGTCGAGCACCGCGTTCGCGTCATCCCCCGTCGCGGTGAGCGTCAGCGCCGTGCCGGCCCGAGCGCCCAGTTGCAGGAGCGACAGGAGGCTTCGCGCATTCGCCTGCCGTCCTTCGTGGTGCACGGTGACGTCCGCGCGGAAGCGGCGGATCACCTCCACCAGCACGGTGGCCGGGCGCGCGTGCAGGCCGTGCGGGGAAGGGGAGGTGACCTGGAGATGCGGCCCGTCGAACGTCACGACGGAGGCCTGGGGCTCTGGCGCGGCGGCGGCGCCGTTGAGCGCCTGGACGATGACGGCCGGATCCCGCGTGTGGGCCAGCGCTTCGGATTGGGTTTCATCACCCAGCACGCCGGTGAGGTTGGCGAGCACCTGGAGGTGTTCGTCGGACTTCGCCGCGATGCCCACCACGATGCGCGCGGAACCCTCCGGGCTCCACGGGACGCCGGCGGGAAACTGCACCACGACGACGCCCGTCTGGCGCACGTGGTCCCGCGCTTCAGGCAGACCGTGGGGAATCGCGATGCCGTGGCCCAGGTACGTCGCGGACACCTGTTCGCGCTTGAGCATGCTGTCGATGTAGCCGGGCGCGATGAAGCCCGACTCCACCATCACCTGCCCGACCATGCGGATGGCCTCCGCCTTGTTGGCGGCGGAGCGTCCCAGTCGGACCTGCGAGGGTGTCAACGTCAGCATCGGGGCTCCTTGGCGACCGCGGGGGACGACGGTGCATCCTGCCCCGGGATACCACCTCCGCCGGTTGAGTCCCCCAGGTCCCGTCTTCCCGGTAACAGCCCGCCGCAGGGAAAATCCGTGGAAGTCCGTGCGCCCGCCCGCACCGCGAGCATGGGCCCGCCCGCCAGCCAACGTCTCGCGTCCGAGGGCGTGACGGCAGGTGGGAGGGTGTTAAGGAGGAGGCCGTCATGCCTGACAGCGTCCTGGACTTCTACGAAGGGCTGGCCGAGGAGTACCACCTGCTCTTCGCGGACTGGGAGCAGTCGGTGGAGCGGCAGGGCGCGGTGCTGGACGCACTCCTGCGCCGTTCAGGCGCGCCGCCTCCGCGCCGGGTGTTGGACTGCGCGTGCGGCATCGGCACGCAGGCGCTGGGGCTTGCGGCGCGAGGCTTCGGGGTGCACGCCACGGACCTGAGTCCGTCCGCGGTGGCCCGCGCGGAGCGGGAAGCGCGCGCCATGCACGTGAGCATCACCACGGGCGTGGCGGACATGCGGATGCTGGACTGGCAGGTGCCGGACACGTTCGACGTGGTGATGGCGTGCGACAACGCGCTCGCGCACCTGCTGGAGGACTCGGACCTGCAGGACGCGGCGAACGCGATGGCGTCACGCCTGGTGCCCGGTGGACTGCTGGTGGCGAGCCTGCGGGACAACGCCGCGCTGCTGGAGAAGCGGCCGCGCTTCACGGCGGAGCGCGTGCTGGACACGCCGCTGGGCCGCCGCGTCCTCTTCCAGGTCTGGGATTGGGCGGTGGACGACCGGCAGTACACGGTGCGCCAGTTCATCCTGCGCCAGGAGTCCGGCATCTGGCACACCACCGAGCACACCGGCATCTACCGGCTGCTGGAGCGTCTGGAATTGGAGCGCGCGCTCACGCAGGCGGGGCTGGTGGATCCGCGCTGGTACTCGCCGGAGGAGAGCGGCTTCTACCAGCCGCTCATCACCGTTCGGAAACCCTGAGCCACCAGGACTCCAGCTCCAGGCGCACGAAGGGCAGGGCGTGGTGGCGCACGGTGGCGGCGGCCTTGAACAGCACCTGGGCCTGTCGCGCCCGGGTGCGCAGCGTGTCGAGCGACACGGGGAGTCGCGTCGGGTGCAGCGGTCCCACCCAGACCAGCGCCACCAGGAGCTGGAGCGCCACCAGCCACCCCAGTGTGTCCCGCAGCACCGGGAGCCACCGCTGTCCGTCACGCTCTGTCCATCCGCTCGGCGTTCTGTCCACGGCACCCTCTTGGCGACAGTTGTAGTCACGAAGGGATATGCCATGACTACAGCAGTAGTCAAGACGGCGTAGCGGAGACGTATGCGGGTGTGCCCCAGCGTCTAGCGCTGTTGTTCCAGCAAGACGCTGCTGCCCGCTCCTGCGTCGCTGTTCCTGGAACCAACGCTCCCTGATAGTTGGGACCGTCCAGGCCGTGAACATGTACGACAGTGACGCGTTGTAGGTGCATTCGATGACGGAGGGCGCGTGCTGCCCGGAACGCCCAGTCGCGCTGGACCTCCAGGGTTGAACGCAGGGCCGAAGTGGCAGGACCTCTGACGAGCATGCGGTATGCACTCCAAGTACGGTTCACCTCGCAGGCGAGTCGAGGCCTCGCGCGACCAGTGCGTGCAGGTGCGGTTTGAAGAGGTAGAGGAGTGACCTGTAGCGCCTGTTAGAGAGGAACCATTTCCTCGACCTCCGGAGCAGCGGAGGCATGATGTAGAAGCCGCATCACTGCCCGGAACAATCCCTGCGTGCGAGATGAGGTGCGGCGCCTTGCCGTATGTGGGTAGTGGAGGAAGAGGAACGTGGTCCGCCAAGCGGCGAAAAATGTTCGGGAGTCCGCTCCGTGAGCTACGCGGTCAAGGAGCTTTTCTACACGTTGCAGGGTGAAGGAGCTCAGGCGGGTCGTGCCGCCGTGTTCCTCCGCTTCGCGGGCTGCAACCTGTGGAGCGGCCTCGAACGAGACCGGGAACGCGGCACGGGCGGTTGTTCCCGATGGTGCGACACCCAGTTCGTGGGAACGAATGGTCCTGGCGGTGGGCGCTTTGCCTCCGCGTCGATCCTGGCCGATGCTGTTGCCTCGGCATGGCCACGGGAACGACCCAAGGCCCAGTCCATGGTGGTGTGCACGGGTGGAGAGCCACTTCTCCAGTTGGATGTACCGCTCCTGGATGCGCTTCATGCTCGAGGATTCCAGGTTGCTGTGGAAACCAATGGAACGCGTCCCGTCCCGTCGGAAGTGGACTGGATCTGTGTGAGTCCGAAAGCGGGCACCGAATTGGTGCAGCGGACTGGCAATGAGTTGAAGCTCGTCTTCCCCCAACTGGGGTTCGAACCGGAGCGCTTCGAGGCACTGGGATTCTCCCATTTCATCCTTCAGCCGATGGATGGACCGGACCGCGTGCGGAATACACAAGTGGCCCTTGAGTACTGCCTGGAGCATCCGCAGTGGCGGTTGGGGCTCCAGATGCACAAGGTGCTGGGAATTCCCTGAGGCGAGTGGCTCCATGGGGAACACGCTGCACATCATCGCGAGTTGTACGGATCGCAAGCATCTCCCGGTACCGGAGTCTCTCCGGTTGCGTCATACCCAGGGGGCAGATGCGGAGGCCCGCGCACGAGCTTGGTGGCAGCGGCTGAGTTCCAACGCGCATCCGACGAGACCTGCCAGTCAGCTCTATGCTGGCGAGCATTGGAGCGTCGTTCTGGGACTCTCCGCCATCGCGCGGGAGCGGGGGTTCACCCCTAGCCTTTGGATTGCCTCGGCAGGGTACGGGCTCATCTCCGAGAAAGCTTTGGTTCGGCCCTATTCCGCGACCTTTGCTCGAGGTCATGCCGACTCGGTGGTGCGCGATGCGAAGGGTCATTCCTCCGCCGAACAACTCCAGGTCTGGTGGAAGACATTGTCCGGTTGCGGAGGGGCTCCACGCCATCAAGCGCGTTCCCTCAGTCAACTGGCGCGAAACCAGCCGCAAGCCAACTTCCTGGTTGTCGCCTCTCCGCTCTACATCACAGCCCTCGCGACCGATCTCAGCAATGCTGCTGGGTATCTTCATCATCCGGAGCGGTTGCTGGTGGTGTCTGCGCCCACGCCACTGGCACAAGGGGTGCTCGCGCCCTATTGGATCCCCTCGAGCGCTCATCATCAGGAACGGTTGGGGGGGTCTCGCTTGGGGCTCCATGCCCGGGTGGCACGCGAGATTCTGCTGACCTCGTCAGGGGGGGGCTTGAATGCTCCTGAAGTCCAGAAGGAGTACCGACAACTTGTCCAGCAGAGCGCTCCGCTCCATCGCTACAACCGCAAGCCGATGACGGATGATGACGTGTGCGCCTTCATCCGTCAGGCAATGGATGGAGGGGTAAAATCGTGGAGTGCGGGGTTGAAGCAACTCCGGGCACAGCAGTTCGCGTGTGAGCAACACCGCTTCAAGAGTCTCTTCGTCAAGGTTCAGGAGAACACATGAAGAGAGCAAAGCGTGAGGTTGTCGAGCGACGTGCCATTCGCGTCATCCAGACGCCACGGCATCCCCTTTTCCTGTTCGCCCTGAGCGCGAAGGAACTGCAGGCTGTGGCTGACATTTCGCGTGTATTTCGCGATGCCGAAGGTCGTCTTCAGGGATATCAGCGCCCCAAGGTGAAGCGGCACGTTCGAAACATCACGGAGTACCTCGACAGCGAAGAGGTCATCTTTCCAAACCCTATCATTCTTGCACTGAACTCCGCCGTCATCTTCAAGAAGGAGCTGGGGCCGCGCGTGGATGGGGGGCAACTCGAATCCGGGGTGCTCTGTATTCCAATCCCCGCACCAGGGCAGCCCCGGCCTGCTTGGATCGTCGATGGTCAGCAGAGGGCCCTGGCCCTGGCTCAGTGCCGTCGCCAGGATCTGCTCGTACCCGTCAATGCGTTCATCGCGGACGAAGTCGATGTGCAGCGGGATCAGTTCCTGCGGGTCAACAGCAGCAAGCCACTTCCTCGTGGCCTCATCACTGAACTCCTGCCGGAAGTCGGGACTCTGTTGCCACCAAACCTGGCGGCGCGAAGGGTTCCCGCCGCCCTTTGCGACTTGTTGAATCGGGACCGAGAATCACCCTTCAAGGGGCTCATTCGGCGCAATTCCATGGATGCGGAAGCCCGTCGTAACGCCATCATCACCGACATGGCAATCGTGACGATGATCAAGGAGAGCTTGACCCATTTGACGGGTTGCCTGTTTCCCTATCGGAACGTCGCCACTTTGGAAACCGACTTTGACTCGATTCGCAAGATGCTCCTCCTGTTCTGGACGGCCGTGAAAGAGGTCTTCCCAGAGGCATGGGGACTCCCTCCATCACGAAGCCGGTTGATGCATGGGACCGGGGTTCGCGCGATGGGACGCTTGATGGACAAGGTCATGAGCAACATCGACATCAATGGAGCGCGCGCTCCGCGACTGGTAAAGGCGGAACTCCTCGGCATCCGGCACGTATGCCGATGGACGGAGGGACACTGGGAGGAATCGGGCCTTGCCTGGAATCAGATTCAAAACACTCCCCAACACATTCGGTTGCTCTCGCATGTCCTGATTCGTGCGTACACGGGCAACCGGCGGACGGTCGCGTGAAGTTCTTCTTTCCCGACAGCCAGGACCTGATCGATCCCAGTTTCGACTTCGAGTGCGAACGACGCTCGACGACTCGAAAGCGGCAGAGGGATGACCTCTACGCTCACGAGGTTTTCGCGTCGACGCCTTTTGATGGCTTCCTGGTCTCGAAAGGGATCGTGGATGGCTACGGCGCTCTGGGAAGTCGCTATACGCTTGCGCAGCGACACCGGTTGTTGCGTCTGGGGGCTCCAGAGTTCTTCCGCCTCGACCAGGCCCCTCGGAAACTCTCCATCATGGGCGACTGCGGTGCTTTCACCTATGTAAAGGAGGAGGTGCCGCCCTACTCCGTCGAGGAGGTCCTGGACTTCTACGGCAATTGCCAGTTCGACTACGGCCTCTCCCTGGACCACGTCATCCTGCTGTTCAAGCCGGAGGCGGATGCTCGCGGTGCAGCGAGGGACCTTGTTCCAGAGGAGTTGCGCGAGCGGAGGGAGTTGACGTTGCGGCTCGCGGAGGAGTTCCTGAAAAGGCACACGAAAGGTGGCTACGCTTTTGAACCCGTAGGGGTCGCCCAGGGGTGGAGCCCTTTGTCCTATGCGAACTCCGTGAAGGCCCTTCAGAAGATGGGCTTTCGCTCGATTGCACTCGGAGGAATGGTTCCTCTCAAGTCGAACGAGATCATCAGTTGTCTCGAGGCCATTCACGAGATCAAGCAGGCAGGCATTCAACTGCACTTGCTTGGAATCACCCGGACGGAGCATCTGAAGACCTTTGCCCGCCTGGGAATCACATCCTTTGACAGCACGTCTCCTCTGAGGCAGGCGTTCAAGGACGATAAGGACAATTACTACACCGCCGCGCGTAACTACACGGCCATTCGGATTCCCCAGGTCGAGGGCAATCCGGCGCTCCAGCGAAAAGTTTCGTCCGGTGCCGTATCCCAGGACCTCGCCCGGAAACTGGAAAAAGCCTGTCTTGAGGTCATGAAGCTCTTTGATGAAGGGCGCCGGACAGTCGACCAGGCCCTGGCGGTATTGATGGAATACGAGCGTTTCTACGATCCGGGCTCCAAGAAGAACCACGAGGCGGCCTACCGTCAGACGCTCACGGATGCTCCCTGGCGCAAGTGTCCGTGTGACGTGTGCCGTGATCTGCGCTATCACGTCGTCCTTTTCCGCGGAGCGGAGAGAAATCGTCGGCGCGGATTTCACAACATCTGGACTTTCTATCAACAGCTCGAGAAGGAACTCGGGCTCGGGCAGGGGAGCGCGGCCTGAAGGCCCGACCTGATACAGGAGTCACATGCCAAAAGAGCTGAAGCTTCCCGCTATCGAGGTAAAGCAGTCAAAGGGCAGAACGCTGTACACATTCGCCGTGGATGGAAAGCTGGTTCCGCGGTTCGCAACCATTTCTCGCGTGCGGCGCAAGGACGATGGCGGCCTGTCTGGCTACCAGCGTCCCGAGGTGCTGTCTCATATCGACGAAATCCGCACCTATCTGGAAAGCAGTTCTCCCATGGTTCCAAACGCGTTGGTGGTTGCGTTTGATTCGCGGGTGAAATTCCATCCTGACTCCAAGGCAGTGACTTCCGACTATTCGCGCGCCGGCATCCTCACCATCCCGTTTGAAGAGGAGATGGCGGATGATCGGAAGCCTGGCTTCATTGTCGATGGGCAACAGAGGCTTGCGGCAATCCGCGATGCCAATATCGACCGGTTTCCGATCTGTATGACTGCGTTCATCACGGATGACGTTGGCCAGCAGACCGAGCAGTTCATCCTGGTCAATTCGACGAAGCCGCTTCCCAAGGGACTCATTTATGAACTCCTGCCTGGAACAAGCGCTCGGCTGCCTTCCTTGCTGGACCGACGCCGTCTGCCGGCCCAGTTGATGGAGCGAATGAATCTGGAGGAGGGGTCGCCGCTTCAAAAGATGATCCAGACCGCAACCAATCCCCATGGCCTCATCAAGGACAACTCCATCCTGCGGATGCTGGAAAACAGTCTGAATGACGGGGTGCTGTACCGGTTCAACTCAGGGGAGGAGTCGACTGTGGACGTTGAGCAGATGCTCAACGTCCTCTACGCCTACTGGGCTGCGGTCAAGGAAGTCTTCAAGGCTGGCTGGGGACTGCCGCCGAAGAAGTCGCGACTCATGCATGGCGCAGGAATCATCAGCATGGGCCTCATCATGGATGCAATCAGCGATCGATATCGTGATCGCATCCATCCCAGTGCCGCCCAGTTCGCAACCGACCTTCTTGGGTTGAAGGAGTCCTGCCGATGGACTGCGGGGTTTTGGGACTTCGGCCCTGGACAGCAACGTAAGTGGAATGAGGTGCAGAATACGTCAAAAGACATTGAGTTGCTGACGAACTACCTCATGATTCAATACAAGAGCAGGGTGTGGTCTGCGTCGGCAGGGGCCTCCATCCCGCAGGAACAGAAAGCGACTGCCTCGCGTAAAGGTTCGCGGAAGGCAATGAAGACATCTGTGCCTAGGTGAACCGAATTGATGGCTGACGATGGGGCGGCAAGAACGTCGCCGCTCCCTCGATTCCGTAGTGCTGGTGCGCAATCGTTTCCCAATTATTCCATATCGAGTTCATTCATGGGCTTTCTGCCGGCTTCTCCGCTGCTGCGGATAACGAAGTCTCGGAGGGCCTGCAGCATGCTAGCGCTTCCTTGCCCGGCAGCGTAGATTGTGATGGCCTCGGATGGACGGTGGATATCGATGAATCCTGTCGCTGCGTGTTTCGCCGCAGCGGTAGCGATGACGAAGATATCCGCAGTTGCGGCTTGTTGTTTTAGAGCGGGAGAACCACCAACCTTGTCATTGAAACATGCCACCCGTGCCGTCGGGGCGAGTTCACCGATGATCCGCGCAACCCGTCTGAGGGTGGGCTCTTTCAATGAGTAGAGAGCGATCCTTCTCCCCGAGAGCGCTGAGGACAGGTCCTCGCCTGCGTTGGTGTCTTCTCCCGACTCCTCGCTGAACATCCGCGCGACCTGGGGAGGAACCTCCAGCTCCAGTTCCGCTGCCAGGGCCTGGAAAAGCATCACCTGATCCCGGCTTGAGCGGCGCGAGTGCTGGCGCAGATAGGCTGCGGTCTCGTAGCAGAATTGTGTCCTCTCGGCTGGATCCGCAGCCGGGTGGCTGATGAGCATATCCAGTGTATCGATCGCCCAGTCCGCCAAGGTGGCTGCTCCGGTGCGCCGCCAGGTTTCTCGAAGAGCCCAGAGGGCTTCACGATATTCCAGTGCAGAGAGCCCTATCTTGAGAAGGGCCTCGGTGATTTCGGTGAGTATCCGCAGTTGCTCGGTACGCACCTGATCATCCAGTGTGACGACAACGGCGAGTTCCTTGAGTACGGGTTTGAGGACGCGTTCCGGCTCATCCGAGGCCAGCAGGAAATGGAGCAGGTGGGGTAAGCTGTTTCGGAGGGTTTCATCTCCCCAGGGCTGTCGAGACGCTTTGATGGCCGCTGCCGCTGCGGCGACGCGGGTTTGATCTGCGAACCACGCATCGCGAGACCACTCGCGAACGCCTCGCTCGAGCACTTCAAGAGCCGTGGGCCATTCGGTCTCGTCCCCCAGTCGCTCAAGCCAGACCACGAGCCCCACTGGTACCGTAGGACTAGGTGTGGACGCGACGGCAACGGGAGTCTGTGATTGGGAAGGCCTTGTTGTCAGGTCGAGCAGTCTCTCCCAGAGGGTGCGAATGGGGGTGCGTCCGAGCAGCACCTCACGTTGCGCCGGGGGCGCGCCCTCAACCTCTGTCAATGCCTGAGCGGCCGCGTCCAGCGTGTCAAGTTCTCGTGCACAGCGCAGTAGTATCACCAGCCGTTCGAGACTTCCTGGGAGCGCCATTGCCTCCTGGAATGCACGCTCGACCTCTCCCTGATCGTAGGCGTTCCGAACACTTTCCATGTCACGGAGGCTGGCAGCGGGCAGTGCCGTGTCAGGCACGAGTGCAGCCAGCGACTCCAGATAGGGGTGGTCGGCGGCTTGCTTTGGATGGGCTGCGAGGAGCGCATCGCGCAATTGCAGACGTGAGGGGGAGGTGGTCGCGGCGAGCATCATGAAGCATTTCACGACTTCTGACGCATCCATCCCATGCCACGTCCTGAAGAGCGCGGGCCACGGTTGTAAGACCTTCTCCTTGAATTGCGCTATGGCTCCTGAGGCATCACCGATGCTCTCAAAATGCTGGAGTTCTCGAGCGTAGAGCGCCCGGATGAGCGCCTGGGTCACACGGCGAGGCCGTGTGAGCATCATGAGCGTGTTGAGTCTGGGCTCCTCAAGAATTTCATCCCACGCTCGGATACTCTCCAGTCGCAGGATCTCAAGGAAGAGATGGTTCTGGGCCGACAGACGGCCCAAACGGCGCAACTCGGCGATGTACTCCGTGGCCTGCCGGCCTTCCTGGGCGCGTAGGGCATACTCGAAATCGCTGAGAATGCGTCCCACCGGTCGGGCCGTCGCGGCGGTACGGACGGGGCGCTCCTTGCTAAGGGCGCGGAAGAGCGACAACTTTGCTCTCACCGCCTCGAGCAGTTCCGGGTCCCGTAGACGGAGCCGGTATGCACGTCCAGGCGCGAACTCCTTTACGACCGCATCGATGGGATCCTTGTCATCGAACCGACTCCACGCCAGCCACGGCCCCGCGTAGGAAGTGCCCAGCAGTGCCACCAGTTGCTCTCGTAGCGCGCGGGCCCCCCGGTCTGTGGATGCCAGGACATACCACTCGACGTTGCCGTTCTCCCGGGATCTGGGCAGGCAGATGAAATCGGCGTTGGACTTGAGATCCTCAATCCAGGGTTTGATCCGCTCCAAGGTATCAGGAGAGAGGGAGCCGTTATTGATCGCATCCCACCGCAGCCTGTTTCCTGGACCGAAGAACCGCTGGGCGAAGTCTGAATCTAGCCAAGAGCCAGCCGATTCGCTCAAAGGGCACCCCCGTATTCGGAATGGAAATCGACCCGCATCCTGGCGACCTCAGCCCTTTCTCGCTCCAACGTCACCAGTTCCGTCTGCAACTCCACTCCGCTAAAGGTGAAGTTCATGGAGCCGGTGAGTCCGAAGTCGTCACCAACCAGTCCCTTGGCATGCAGCACATCGCGCTGGAGGAGGGTGAATGCATTCGCCGGAATACGCCCCTCCAGCGAGTTGCGCAGGGTCATGCCGAAATGCACGCTCTCGCGCTCCGGGCGCACCGCCAGCACGACACGGGTGCCGCGCTCGAGCAGTTTGTGCAGGATCTGGTGCAGATGGATGCCGGCCGCTGGCAGGTCGGGCACCAGGCTTCGGAACGCCGCCGCCCTGTTGTCGATAACCTCAATGTCCCTCACCCAGGGTGAGATGAGCCACAGGCAGCGGCTGGGCAACAGCAACTCGCGGATGAAGAGACCCTGGAGCACCTCACGGATCTCCTGTCTGGAGGCGGAGGAACTGCGCAGGATGTGTCGCGTGGACGCCTGCATCATTGCACTGCCTCCAGCAAATCGAAGGTGACTGCGACGCGCCCGCTCTGTCGGCGCGTGCCTCGAACCCGGGGGTGGACTAGGAGGGCGCCGATGTCCAGCGGCTCGATCAGCATGGCGAGCATGGCTTCCCTGAGCTCCCGGAGGTCGGTTTCTGGCGCCGACAGCCTGGCGTGGCCATGCGTGATGAGCCGGTCCGTCAGTATCGTGAGCCAGTCTGTCTCCTCCAGCCGTACTTCGATGTCCTGCTGCGGAAGGAGGACCTCAATGAGGAGCCGATCGGAGGTGGGAAGGCTGGTGTAGGGATTGGATGTTTTGAGGCTTTCGGCCCGGACGCCCGAGCCCCGAGGCCACAACAGTCCCAGGAGGGTGGAATAGCGCCATCCGCGCCGCTCACCGCCAGGGACCTCGCCGGCTCGCGTGAGGGTCGAGTCGAGCGCTTCGTTCTTGCTCTCCCACAAGGCGACGATCTGGGGGGCAAGTTCGACGCCGAGCCTCGCCTCCGCTGCGTCCCAGGCGCCGAGCAGCCGCGCGAGCATCGCGTCCATCGCTGGGGAGCTTCCGGGACGCAGCAGCCGGGCGAAGAGCGCAGCAACGAACTGCTGATTCACCAGGAAGCCACGATCCGACAGCAGACGCCTGAGGTGGTTAGAGTGCTCCACCCAGTCCTCGTGTGCCCCGGATTGGCGTATCGCCGCCACCGCGTTCACCAGCGCCTCGTCCCGGTCAACATCAGGCGCACACAGGCGCGAGAGGAGCGCACGGAGCTGGAAGTCGATCTCCTCGAAATCCGAGGGTGCGAGCACCGAATCGAGCAAGCCGAAGAAGCGGCGTGGATCGTCCCCGTAGCGCGACAGGAAGTATTCGATGATGGCCGCGCCGCCCAACGCGGCTTCGGTCAGCCACAGCCGGTCGCCGGGCCCGGTCCCTACTGCATCCAGGTCCAGCAGCAAGTCTTCCGCATTGATCTGGGAGCAGAGGATGTGAATGGCTTCGAGGCAAGCCGTTCCCAGGGTGGAGCGCACCCGTCTGCGAAGCCACGGTTCCCACGAGGCATCTGGTGCGCTCCACAGCACCGTGGCCGCCTCTCCCAGCACGGTGACGACTGTCGGGCTGTCGAGCAGTTCGAGTAGTTCCTGGTGGCGTCGCCCTCGGTCGACCTCACCCTCGGCGTCCTCGCCGCCATCCTCAGTCGCCGGGAGCGCCATGAAGAGGATGTCGAGCACCTGGGTCAGTGCCTTGTCATCGGTCCGGATTCGCGACCATGCCTCTTCCAGAGGGATTCCAGCCCCGAGTGCCTCGAGCGCCAGGGCCGAGAAGCAGGCGTCAGCCAGCCAGTCCCGCTGGAACCGGTTGGCAATGCCATCGAGCCGTGAATCATCCTGGAGACGCTGGCGGAAAAGCGCCGGGCGCAGCGCGCGCAGTAACCCGGGGTCGGAGGTGCATTGCGCGGCGAGCGACTCTGGAAGTTTGGGATCGATCGCCAGCGCGTCAATATCCGCGTTGAAGCCCAGTGCGACCGGTTCGTTGCCGTCCTCGCCTTCCCGGCGTTTGAAGGACACCACCCGCTCGGAAACTTCTCCGCCCTTCATCTTCAAGGAGACGTTCACTTCTGGGGTGAAACGGATGAGTTCCACGGGCTGGGACAAGGCGTAGGTATGGATCCAGAGCGCGTCGATCAGCTTTCGCCACCTCGAGCCCCGGGGCAGGCTCAGTCTGTACCCCTCGGCCGTGGTGCGGAGTGTGGTGCTCCAGACGGGAAAGGCATTGGAGGTCGAGAGGATCTCCTCCGGGGGCTCCACCGTGTTCATCTGGAGCGGGCGGATGACGGCGAACGGTTGCTTGTGCTCGCTCCACGGCACGTCGAAGCGGCCAATCTCGGTGGCGTATTCCGGGTTGCAGAAGTCTTCGAGCCAGAGCGTGTCACCCACCTCTGGCAATCGCACCCAGTTGCGTTGGTTCTGGTGCTGGATGCTGAAACGGTGTGAAACACGTCCAGGGGCGAACTCGCGAAGGGCTTGCGCCACGGGCATCCACTCCTCGCGCCGCCGGAAAGCATTGTTCAGCACGACCTGCACTTCAGGCACGTTCAGATCGCCGAAGAGCGCCCGGGGGATGAACTCCGGAAGTGGAGTGCGTGGCGTGGAAGGCTCTTGTGCTTCTGTTTTTCCACTGGTGGCGATCTTCCAATTGCGCTCGAGCCGGCGGAGACAGGTCGGGATGACCGAGGTGAGCAGGGCGCGGGGAGGTTCCCAGAGCACGGCCTGGAGCGTTGACTCGTCGAGGCCCAGCGCCTCCTGGAGGTATCGGGTGAAGCGAGCCCGTTCGGCCGGGTTCTCGAGCACCCTACGGAGCAACTCGATGGCTTCCTTTTGGCGCTGGAGTTGGTTCGGGTATCGCTGATCGGCGGGGGTGGAGAGGATGAGCCAGGCATCCATCGGCGTACTGCTGCCCGCCGAAGTAACGGCCGCCACCCAGTCGAGAAGGGTGTACGTGGCCTGCATCTTCAGAACATGCCGGTTGCCAATGGGCAGGTACCTGGGAGCCAGCACGGGGGAGAAAATCTGCTCGTAGGCCTGGTAGGCGAGCCGATCCCGTCCGAAGTCGGTGAGGGCGACGAGGGTCCAGGGCCGCATCTCACGTCGCCGGCCGGCGCGTCCCTTCCGCTGAAGGAATGAGGCCCCGCTGCGGGGGGCTTTGTGTTGCACCACAGCTCCGACTTCCGGGTCGTCGAATCCAACCTCGAGCGACGAGGTGGCAACGACGATCTCCGCGCTCCGGTTGATGCCTCGATCCAAGGAACTCACCCGGTCGACTGCGGCACGGGCTCCCCCGGTCAGTGCGTGCCCGATCCACTCTGCGACGACCCAGGACTGGCCCTGGACCAGCCTCGCGCCGTGGTCGGCGTGCTCGCGCGCGCGAAGCGTGGCCAACGAGCCCCATGGCTTCCTTGGATCTGGTGTTCCCGGGCGCTTCCACCCTTCCGCATCGAGCGTGTCGAAGAAGAGACGGTTGTTGACGTCTAGGTTGTCGGTGAAGGCGAAGACCTTCTTGCCGTAGGCCGGGCGCGAGATGCCGTTGGGCTCAAGCATCCGGCGCATCAGCATGAGCGTCTGGATGGAGGTCGACAAAAGGCTTGCGCCGGAGACGGGGTCACCCCGGAGGGCTACCTGGTACTCCATGCCCTCGGGCTCCATCTCGGAGTCGTCCGGGATGACCGCGATGACATCCGTCCGCCTTACTCCAGTCAAATCTGCGAAGAAGCGTTCCGCGTCAGCCAGGGTCGCGGAGAGACCCACGAAGTGGGGCCGGGCCTGGGTGAGTTTCTGCCAGCGGCGGAGCAGAAGGGCGACCTGCGCGCCGTGAACTCCTTCATAAGTGTGTACCTCGTCAAGCAGGACAAGGCGCGGCCGGTGGTGCTCGAGTTGCTTGAACCCAAACAGCTTGCCCATCGAGGTGGCCATCCGCTGGTTCACCATCTCCGTGGTGGTGAACAGCAGGTCCGGTGGGCTCCGGGAGAGGCTGTCGCGCGTGAGGCGTATCTCGTCGGGGCTCACCTTGAGACCACAGGATTTCGATTCGCACGAGAGCCTCTCAAGGCCTGTCTGGATGTCGTCGAGACGCCATAGGAGTCGCCGATTGCAAGAAGGGCAGTCGAGCAGGGGACAACGAAGTGCTTTGTCTCCAACCTTCTCCCATGCGTCGAAATGTTTTGCCCTCTGGGATGAACGGTCGAGCAGATCCTTGGCCACCTTGGGAACGTCACCGTACAACACGCCGATGGATAGCCGGACACCTGTTGGCAGTTCCTCGTTGACCCGCTTCGCCTGCCCGAGCGCTTCGCGCAACTGATCCTTGAGCAGTTCGTTGCGAGGGTAGAGGGCCAAGCACTTGGTCCATGGGGGGCCGCCCAGCCATCGGGCCATGGAGATAAAGGCGGGCAGATAGAAAGCCAGCGTTTTTCCGCTACCGGTCCCCGCGCAGACGATGGTGCCGAACGAGCGCTTGCTGGAGACGCGCTGGCTCAGAATGTCCCGCGTAGCGGTGAGCTGGAACTGTGCCAACTCCAAAGGCTTCTTGGAGTTGACCCGTAGCAGGGCCTTCACCACCGCCACCTGACGGGCATCGAGTCCAGTGCCCTGGAGGGCTGTGAGCACATCCTGCGCGGTGAACCGGCGCTTGGGGAACAAGCGCGGACGCAACAGCAGGCGGAAGTCCGCGACCAAATTCTTCCCGGTGCGCCACCGTGCTGCAGGGTTCTTGGGCTTGTCGGCGAAGATCTGTCGCAGCCTCGCCAGTAGCCGGAGCGTCTCCGCCATGCGCGTGCGGTAGCGTCCGTCCTCTCCGTGGACCAGCCACAGCAGGCGCTCATTCTCAAGCCAGTCGAGCAGTCCCTGGGGATCCTCGAAGGCATGTGAGTCCATGCGATCGAGGAACCGCGAGGCCCGATCCTGGAGTTCTTCCTGGGAGAAGAACCCATCGACAATGCCCCAGGAGAGCAGTGCGGCCTCGGCCCGTTCGATCTCGCCCAGGAAATCGAGTCCCTGGCGCTGCGCCTCATCCAGGCTCATGGCCTTCGCCCCCCTGTACCCTCGAACCAGCGCAGACGGATCCGGTCGAGGAGCCCCCGGCTTTCAAGCCACTGATGTACGTCCTTCGTGAGGAGAACGAGCGCCGCACCTCCGGGCTGTTGGGAGGCTCGGAGGAACTGGCGCACCGCCTGGGGATAGTGGGTGTCGCTAAGGTCCGCGAGTCCGGCACGCAGTGCTTCCGCCCGCTCAAGGATGGCCTTGAAATCGCTATCCGTTCGCGGTGCACGGACTGAGGAGGCCTGCAACTCGCTCTTGAGTTGTCGTACCTGCCGCACCGATTGCGACTGACCGGGGATGGTGGCGATGTCCTCGAGCAGATTCTCGTTGGCTTGGGGCAATTCCGAAAGGAATGCCTTCCAGGTCTCATCGACGAGGCGCTCCAGTTCGCTGTTCAGTGCACCGAGCCGTTTGCAGAACCGGGAGTAGTCGTTGCCCTTGGTGAAGTCTTCCGGTGCGTCCTGGCGGGCTTTCTGCAAGAGCTTCGTCAGCAGATCTTCGTGCTCCGTGTCTTCAGGGAGGTTGTCGGCGGGCAAGCGCCCGTTACGCATTAGAACGCCCGTAGGAAGCGAGAACTGTTCCAGCCGCTCCCGGAGTTCCACGAGTTCCATCCGCCGCTTCTCGAAATGATGTGCCTTGTCTTCATCGGACTGACGGTTCTTGAATCGTTCGGCTTGCTGACGTAGCTCCCGGGCGAGTGGGACTGCGTTGTTCATGAGGAACTCCCCCGCAGGCTCTGCAGGTGTTGTCCAATGGTTTCGAGTTCTTCCACGAGCGCGTTCCGCGCGGTCTCAATGGGATCCGGCTCACTGGCATCCAGGTTTGCCTTGAGGGCAGCGCTGGCGTTTTTCAGGAATGCGTTCATTTGATCGATGACGCGTTCAATGACGAAGAGAGCGGAGCGGTCAAGTTGCGCGAGGACCCCGAGCGTCTGTCCCGGGGCCTTCTCTGTCTCCAGGCGGGCGAGCTGATCGAGCACTGTCTTCACCGGGCTGTCGTAGAACGACTTGATCGACTCACGGAGTGTTTGTGGATCGAAGCCCTGCACCACACCCAGGGCTGCGGTGAACTCGACGAGTTCGGTGAAGACGATCCGGACTTCGTCCCTGTCGAACGTTTCGCCGAGGAAGCTCAGGCTCGTCCGGCGCAACTCGAGCAACTCCTCCGACAACTTCTTCGCCGCAGCCTGGATCTCCGTCTTCAGGCCGGAGACGTCGTTCGCTAGCGCACGCAGTTCCTTCTTGGACGAGGACTTCACCTGCGAGGTGATGTTCCAGCTCTTCTTGACCGAATCCAGCGCTGGAATGAGGCGCACAACATCTAGGGCGAGAACGTCTCTTCCTTGCTCGCCCTGCCTGGATCCCACCAACTGCAACAGGATGTCTTGTGCCGACAGTCGGGTCGGTGTATCTGCGCGCAGACCGGCGATCTTATGGAGCACGGAATCCCATTTGCGCCAGTCAAGCCGCTGGAGTGGAGGCCCAGGCGCAGGTGGCGTGAGCTTCTCGAATAGGGCTTCCACCAGCGCTGTCCGGTTCGATGTGTGGCCGACCCTGGCTCCCAGACAGCGGGCTCCCACGAGAAGGACTTCCACCATCGGGGTGATAAGCTCATCTGACTGCTCTTTGGCGGCATCAATTGTTATGGCGACCCGGTCCGACAGGAACTGGGCCACACGAGCACTGTCGCGCTCAGTTCCCTCATAGTTCCACTCCCTTCCGTATGTCTCGTGACGGACAATGGCTAGCAGCGCATTGCGTATTCCGAGGGATGCATGTTCGTCCAGTCGTTCGCGTTGCGTGCAGACCACGAAGAGCGCGTTGGCCTCGGTGGTATCCGCCGTCGAACCTCCCGGTAGGAAGATTTTCTCCGCCATCTCCTTGAGATCCCAGGAAGGCTGCAGCATATGCAGAGGCCAGGGAATGAAAGTCATCACCCGGGGAGCGATCCAGTTCCGCAGGTCGCGAGCGTCGCCCTGGGAAAGGTTCTTGCCGCGCTGCCACTCAGTGAGCTTCTGGTCCCACTCCTGGACCTTGGACGCCTGCGCGCTGACCTGGGGCCGCTTGGTGGTCGGTTTGGGCCCAACGGGGACCACGGACTCCATTATCGGGGATATATCCCTAGGATCCTCGACATGGATGGTGTCTCCCGGGTTGAGCGCGGACAGCCCGAAAGCCTGGAAGATCTGGGGAGCCGTTCCCCAGTAGGCGGCCACCCGCGCGTACCGCTTCCAATGGTCTGGTTGGAGGCGCCGGATCTCCGCGAGCGTGTCGCCCGAAAGGCCGTCCGTGGTACCGAATGTCTCGGCCGGGAACTCCCCGCGTTCGAACTCAGGGCGGTACACGAGCGTCTCGCGCAGGACATTGTTGATGATGTTGCGCGGGTTGAACAGAGGACGTCCATCCGCTCCCTGGGAACCCGTGGTGACGAGCCGTTCGATTGTAGTGCGGTTGAAGGGGAAGAGGGGATGACCCTGGACTGACGTGCCGAACATATCGAGGACCTGTGCTCCCGGCTCGTCGAGCTGGTGCTCGAAGCGGGGAACCCATCCGGTAGACCACTCACTCTGCGAGCCTTCAGCGCGTGTGTTGAAACTGGCCGTGAGATTGTCCCGTCCGAGGCGGGCTGCATTCAAGTACCCGCCCACGAGTTCCACCGCGCGACTGACCACGTCATTGTCCCTCTCTGGGATGAGCCACTCGATGCGAGCGCGGGTTCGTACCGTATCCTTCAGCATGTAGCCTTCGGTATAGGCCAGTGCGCTGCGGATGGTGCACAGTACCTGCTTGCCGTCCCGGTACGCCTCGCGAATCATTACATCTAGGAGCGCCCCCTGCAGGCCAGACAGTACTGCGAAATCTTCCACCAAGAGGATGAGTTCCTGCTCCTCCTTGAGGAGTTGGGCACGGACGTCCACGAACAGCTCCGTCAACGTGTTGTCCCCCAGCCGGAGCAGTTCCTGTTTGGCCTGATCGAGCAGGCCATTGAGCAGTCGTGCCGCCTGGGCCCGGTGCTGATCTTCCTCCTTGGCGATCTGCCGGTAGAAGTCCTTTGCCTGGGCATTCATCTGACGTACGAGTTCATCGGGAACCCTGAAGTCCGAGGGCTCGAATTGGTGCGCCCGCTGGTCGACGTCGGAGCCTCCCTCTTGGGTGACGTGCTCTGCCAGCCGGGAGATGATTCCCGGCTTGTCTGCGGTTCCGAGAAAGAGTTCAGTCTCAAGAACGGGATCTCCGAGGAGCGCGGGCAGGGCGCGCGGGGAGCCGAAGGTCTTGAGAAGTTTGTCTTCTCCCGGATCTTGCGAGTGATTCGCCACCAGCCGTTCGGTGGCTGCGGCGGAAGCCTTCACCAACAGGTGCCGTAAGTTCGTCAGCAGCATCTTTGCTGCCAGTTCAGGATCGAGCTGTTCGTGTGCCTCGTTCAGCCTCTTGCGCAAGGGGGCGTAGGCGGCTCCCGGTAGCCCTTTGAGAATCAGGCGAAGCACGCCTTTTAGGCTGGAGCCCTTTGGAATACGGATGATGTGCAGATGCTCGTACCGAGGATGCGTCTGTAGCTGAACGTCGAGCCAGCGGATGACATGAGACTTGCCTACTCCCGAGCTTCCAATAATGGGCAGGATGATCCGGCCTTCCGGTGGAGCGTCCTCCATGAAGGCCTCGATTAGCGCGCGCTCATCGCGAGGCTCGGTCTCCTGACCGCCTCCCACTCGCCTGCATTCGAACTTCATCGCCTGGTGGGCGGCGAGGAAGATGGCGTTACTGCTCGTCTCGGCCTCGGCCGAGATGCACGCCTTGACGTTGTTGATGGTTGGCCAGTACGGCAGGAGGGAGTTGATACTCATGTGGTCTTCGTCCACACCACGTGGGAGATCCTCTGAATGGGCGTGCTGTCCCGGCCGAGTAGGAGCTTCACCTCGGGGGCATCAGAGCGGGCGGGCAATTGAAGCACTCCCGATTCCTCAAGACGAATGAGGGCACGAGAGAGGCTGGTGGAGATTTCATGGGGCGCGCGAGGCTTCCACACGTCCCGCTTCCGGAGGTGTTCCTCCATTTGCTGCCGGTAGGTTCCACCATCGATGACGGGCAAGCGCACGGCGAGTCGTTCCAGGAATCGGTTGATGGGGAGTTCACGGGTGTCCTCGAAAGTGGCTGGAAGCTCGTCGAGCACGGCCTCAGCCGGATCGGCGATCAGCTCAGGAATCCCTTTTATGGGCTCCGAAGAAGCCGACTTGGATGCCAGCGCGCGGGAGGGCGTAGTTGCGGGTGATTGCGTTTTGCTGAAACCTCTCTGGGGATTGAGCCATCCCAGGCCTAGAAACGGAGCGTAGTCGTCGCGGTACGCGTACCAGCGTGTGTCGTTCTGGAAGGGCATCGGCTTGGTGGAGACCTGCGTCTTGAGAAGTTCGTCGACGTCGGACCACTTGCCGCCAGGAAAGGCGTACGAATCCTGGGCGAGCACCCAGCACGCCCCACGGGTGAGGTCGGCGCACTGGCCCGCGACCTCCGAATCCCGCTCTTCAGAAAGGATCTGGAGGTTGTTGGCGGGTGAAAACACGAGTTGGCGGATCGCCGTTCTCAGGAGAGCCGCATCCTTCGAGTCGAGGCTTGTTTGATTGAACGCGGGACCCAGGGAGATGGTGTTCTCATCTCCCTCCTCCTGCACGAAGAAGCCGATCTCAAGCCATCGGGTTAGCGTGGCCTTGGCCTGCTGTTGCTCCTTCTTGCTCGCGTCGTCCTTCTTGTCGTCGCCTGTGGGCTCCGCCGAGGACCAAAGCGTCTTGGGCGCACAAAGGTCGAGAAGTTCCTGCCTGGGAAGCGGGCTGCGGAGGAGCAATGCACGTCGGAACGCCAGGAGGACACTCAGTTGTCCATCACTTGCACGATTGAGGAGACCCATCAGTCAAGCCTTCGGAGGAAGAGGTTCAGGGATATGTGCTCGCGCAGTTCGACTATCCGTCTGCCTCGATCGCCGGGCTCGAGGACATCGTCCGGGAGGACCAGAATGTGCGCCGGCCGGTCGAGTGAGAAGAGATACGAGAGGAGCGGCTTCCTCTCCTCCTCGGGCTCGATGACGCTGACTCTTCGCACGAGGGGCTCGCCCGACGGTGTGTCCTGCTCGTTGATGTCCCGGTGGATGAGGAATCGGAGAGGCGATTTGAGCCAGAGCTCCCGGACTTCCTTCATTTCCGCCAGCATCTGTCCCGTGGCGACCTCAAGGAATCCGCGGGCGGTCAGCACTCCGAGCAGATCAATGACCTTCCGGCGCCAAGCGTTCAGGGCCTGCCTGTCCACCGGCCTGGGATAAGAGACGATGACCAGTCCGGTGGGAAGGCTGCTCATCCACGAGGCCCGGTTGAAAACGTCGGCCACCCGGCGGAGGGGCGCAGCATGGGGAACGACGTAGTCGTGGGACACTTGGTCTTGTTGCCTCGTGACCGGGCAGTCTCCGGAGGCACCTTCCGGGAAGATGCCGAGCTCGTGCAGCGTGTAGGTGCGGTTGAAGATGGAGGAGAGGGTACGCTGGCCCGAGAGGACCTCCATGACTTCCGCCAGCGAGTCACCGTCCTGCATCATGGCGGAACGCCTCTGGCCCCACACAGCTTTTACCTGGTGCCCGCTTTCGAGAAGCTTCACGGCGGTCTTCTCATAGAATCGGTTCAACGTGTCGCGCCAGCGCTGCTCGAAGTCGACTTCGCTCTCGTTCTCCGCAGGCTCAAGAAGGGGAGGGGAAACCGTATCGAGAGAGAGCAGTTGGAGCCGGGCCATCAGGATCAGTGTGCGGCGGTTCCACGCTTGGTTCTCCTTCGAGTCGCCCGTGACGTGCCAGGGTCGCGCATTCAATGGCACCAGGAGGACACCCTCACGGCCAGGGACCCGCTCGCGTCCGTTCCACATTGCCCTCCAGCGATCCATTCCCTTCTTCACGCCGATAATTCGCTCGTCAGCGATCTGCTGGGCGGTCCCCAGGTCTTCATCGATGTGCATCATCAGGGCGAAGGCAGCCTTGCCGTCCCGCCCCGCGCGGCCGACCTCCTGATAGTACCGGTCGACCGTTTCAGGCACGCAGGCGTGGAGGATGGTTCTCACGTCCGACTGGTCAACTCCGAGGCCGAAGGCCGAAGTGGCGACCACCGCGTCAATCTCCCGTCGCTCCCACTGCTCCAACAGGCGCGTGCCATTTTCGTTGGAAAGGTCACCTCCGCGAACGCAGGCCACTCGCCACATTCCCATCTCGAGGAGTCGCGTCTCCCAATTGGCGGCATCCTCACGGCGAGTGGTGTAGAGAATGAATGGACGTGGGACGCGGCGGACGACCTCTGAGAGACATGCTTCCCGTTCGGCCTCGTTCCGGGCGTGGTGGATCCAATGGTTTGGCTCCGGACGAAGGTGGACGGCAGAGACGACGTCCATCTCCCCAAACAAGAGCTGCAGGGTCGACCAAGTGTCCTCGGTCAGCGTGGCCGTCGCCAGCAGGGTACGCAACTGCCCGGAACTCTCGGTCAAGAGCCCGTTCCGGAGCCCCGAAAGCAGTTGGAACTCAGGGCGGAAGTCCGCACCCCATTCTGCTACGAGGTGCGCTTCGTCTACGACGAAATAGGTGAGCCTGTTGCCGCGCGCCGCCTCAAAGAGTGCCGAGCGGAGCGTGCCCACCGCCGCTTCCGGGGATGTGAAGACGATGGACTGCTCGCCCTTGCGAATCCTCTGCCTGCAGAGACGTTTGGCCTCCTGACTGAGTCCTCCGTGGTAGGCCCACTCGATATCGGCCTCTTCCTCGCCCACCAGTCCGGCGAAACGCTGCGCCTGATGCTTGGCCAGCGCCACCGTAGGGACGATGACGACAGTCATCTGGCCACGCGCCCGTGCCGCCAACGCGAGAGATTGGAAGACGAGGCTCTTGCCAGCTCCGGTGGGGAGGTTCACCAGCAGCGTGGCCCCTGGTTCCAAGAGGAACGCGGCGCGGATGGCTTGCCGCTGCCCGGGAGAAGTGTATGTCCGCGAGGCCTGTGGCGCGTTCTTGAGCAGGGCCGTGACGGCCGGATCCATCGGAGGCTTGGCGTCGCGCCGTCGCGGCCTTTCCGCGAGCGCGTCCGCTGTGGGGTCCGCATTGGGGCTGCCGAGCCAACCCGGGTGCCACGGCGAGGCGCGGACTTTGAAACGGTCCGGGGCCTCAGAAACGATCTCCATTCCAAACGCGTTCCAGATTCGCTTGTCTGGCCAGCCGGCGGCCCGGGGGACGGCGAAGTAGGGAGGCTGTCCCGTGCTTCCCAGTACGGCATGCCGGGCTAGTACATGGCGGATCAGTCCGGCGAGATCGCCTGGGCCGGTCCGCTTTTTCTGGAGACCCAGGAGCGCGAGTCGGAGCCTGTCGTGGATGGCGTCCTCGAAGGCCTCCTCGGGGATGGGTTCGACCGGCCAATTCGCCAGGAGCGATTGGAGTGTGTAGAAGGAACTCATCGGCTCTGGAATGGATTCTGGCCGGAGAGGAATACGGCACCGACCGAGTCCGGGCGGAGGCGGGGTTGGCGGATGCCCCGTGCCAGAGCTGCGGCGAGCCGGTTCTCGAGTTCCATGTGGCGCTGCTCGGCCTCGCGCGAGGAGCCTTCTTCCAGATGCGCCAAGCGGCTGGAGAGTCGCGCTGCTACCGTGGCTGCGTGCGACTCGATGCGTTGGGCATGATCTTCGGTCAGCTGGCCCAGGCCGACGTCGGCGGTGAGCAGGGCCTCCGCCCGTTTTCGGGCGGCCCGGCAGGTGTCTTCCCAGTTGGAGAGCAGGCCCATGTTGGCCACCACTTCCCAACGCTCTGGGTTGAGGTTGTGGTCCGTGCCTCCACGGGACTCCTGGCGGTAGCTCTCCTCGAGCTGGGCGCGCGTGCCTGGAGAAAGGACGGGCTCCCCGTCCCGGTCGACCCAGACGGTCTGGAAGATGGGAGGGAAGGCTTCGTCACTCCGGCGGCGGAGCGCGTGCGTGGGCTCGCCGGACGATTGGAGGAACTCGAGGGCGGGGTCCAGGTCCACTTCGACCAGGAAGTCGAAGCGGAAGAAGACATCGCCCACCGAGTCCGCCTGGTAGCCAGGGATGCTGCGCCAGAGGGCCCAGGCGATGCCTCGGTCATCATTGCGCGCCAGCTTCGTGAGGCCGTCGAGGAAGGGGTGCCCCACACGCAAAAGAGGGGAGTGGGTGCGGGACGCGAAGCGCCGGCTCGCGGTCATCTTGAAGGTCCGCCACTCGCCGCCGCGGCCGCTCCCCTCAATGGCTTGGTCGAGCGACGAGATGAGGTCCATCACCGGGATGAGGGTGTTCGAACCCCGATCTCGATGTGAATAGGCATAGCGAAAAGACTTGGGCTCGCGCTCCGGCCGGTCCTCGAACTGGAGCCCCTCGACGGCCCAGGCGCGCATGGCCTCGACCACGGTGTCGTCCTTGAGGTCGTGTTCTTCCAGGGTATCGAAGGAGAATCCGTCTTCGAGTTCGGCCGGATCGGTCGAGTCCAGTGCCTCCTGCGCGCGGATGCGCTTGAGTTCGGGCTGCAGTCCCTTCTCGTCGTCATGCATCCGGGCGGCGGCCTGTTCGATGGCAGCAGTGCCGTCATGGAGAAGTCCCGCAGTGAGCGAGCGCATCTGCTCCTCGATCACGTATTGCAGAGGCGCCACCGAGTTCGAGAAGACACCCACTGCCCCCTGCAGGCAGGCGGCCCATGTCTCCTCCCACCTCGTTTCCGACAGCAGGAGGATGGAACCCACGCTTCCGCGAGCCCCGATGCGATCGAGGCGGCCGATGCGCTGCTCAAGCCGGTTCGGCGAGAGAGGCAGGTCGTAGTGGACGACCACTGCCTTTTCTCCCTGGAGGTTGAGACCTTCCTCGGCGTGCCGATCACAGATGATGGCGACGGCACCCGTGTTGGTGTTGGCCGCGAAGGGGGCGCGCAGGACCTTGCCACTGGCACGCGCTGAGAGCACGGTATGGACGCAATCGGCGACACGGGGTTCGTCGATGAAGATCACCGCGCGATGCTTTCTTGCCTGCTGCTCGGCAACCACTTTCAGCAGCGCATCGAGCCGCGCATCGTGCTCGAGAGGGGACGCGATCAGTTCTTCGGCATTGCTCAGCCACTCGCGCTCCGAGTCGAAGGCGGCGCGGGTGCCCTTGTCCAGCGCGCGGCCGCGCTTGGTGAAGTGCTCCCGGAGCACGAACGGGTGGGAGAGGAATGCCTCCACCAACTGCGTGAAGAGGCGTTGGATCTCTTCCTCAAAGGCGGGATTCCCCGCCGAACGGACCTGGAACGAGGCACGCTCCTGCCATTCGTCGAGGAGCTTGGCGGCCGTGGTCCTGGCGTCACACAGGTGCGAGACCCGCACCGCTCCGGTTCTCTGGGGCAGATCGCTGGCCACGGACTCGGACTCCCGGCGGGTACGCAGCATGCGCCGGTCGATGCGGTATGTCTCCCCAATGTGCGCGCGGAGGGTGCGAATGGCGGAGATGCGCTGCTCGTTATCCTCCTCCTCGCCGGCCAGGGCGCGGACGCTGTCAACGAGCGAGCGCAGGCGCGAGTCCTCGGGCGCGAGTTGGTCTATCCCGTCGAGCGTCCCTTCCAGGAACAGTTCGGCCACATCGTCCTGCAAAGACTGGAGGTGCTCGGCGATCTCCTGACGGCTGGCCACCAGTTTGTGGAATCGCTCGCGATCCTCGATGCGATGCACCTGGGGGTCGAGCAGGTGGAGCATGGCCAGGAAGCCATCTTCGTTGTGCAGCAATGGCGTTGCCGACAGCAGCAGGACGCGCGGCACTTTGCGCGCCAGCTTCTCGAGCACCTCGTAGGTCGCTCGCTGCCAGCGTTGGGTGGAATAGGCCCACCTGGCGGATTGGTGCGCCTCATCAAGGATGAGCATGCCGGGCTCGGTACGGAACTTCAGTTCCGAGAGCTTGTTCGAGGCGGTCACGTGGATGGAGTCGTCGAGATGATCGCCCAGGTGGAATCGGTCCTGGAGCTCGCCCCGCCATTGCTCGACCAGATGCTCAGGGACGACGATGAGCGCGGTGGCGTCATGGGGGTGATCGAGGAAGTACTGGCGGATGATGATGCCGGCCTCGATGGTCTTGCCGAGGCCCACCTCGTCCGCCAGGAGGAATCGCTGCACGGGGTCCCTCAAGACACGGCGCACCACGGCGACCTGGTGGCGATGGAGATCGATGCTTGAGGATGCAAGCCCGGAGAGGCCGCAGAAGTTCGAACGATGCCCGGTCACGAAGCGGATGAATCGGGCCCTGCGCTCGTGCCAATAGGGAGTTTCCGTAATAGTGGAGGCGAGCCAGTCGGTCGGGTCATCGACCGGGTGCCTCCAGCGCAGGAACATGTCGAAGGCGGGGACCAAGGCCGCCTGCTTGTTGGGAAAGGCGACTTGGTAGTGGTCTACCCCGGAGTTGGAGGCGGGCTCCCCATCAAGGAGTCGGGCGGCCCGCCAGACCGCACGCGCGGCATCCCAACAGAAGACCCTGCTTTGGGCATGGAGTTGCACGGGGCTCAGGCTTTTGATGTCGACCTGGAGCACCTTCCGCGCGTTGGACGCTGGCGAGACGAAGTACTCGATGCTCGCACTGCGGCCATCGAACTCGACCAACTTACCTACGCCGAGGTCGTTCTCTTCGGACTCAACGAAGCTCCCTGGCCCCAAGTTCGTGCCTCCCCGCTTGATGCTCGCCAGCAGTGATTCCGTGCGGTTACTGCGTGGATGGCCGATGCGCGAGATCCACGGATTTTCGCAGGTGGGCGAGCATGCGAATTGTACATCGCGGCCGTGTGCACGACGAGCCGAGACGCTGACATGGACTATCCGTGTGGGGCTCCACCCGTATGCTCTCGAGGTTGGTCTCGGTGCAAGAACCACCCCAGGCTGTGCAGGGGTTGAGGCTCAAGATTGCCAAGACGTCCAGGACCCAGTCCCTAAGCAGTGGAGAGCGCCGCCTGGGTAGTTGCATACCCAAGAGGCTGCGTGACCCCTGCATTGACCTGGCGCATCACTCTGGCGGTCCCGTTAAACGCGAAGATTAATGGCTCGCTGCGGGGCGACGACTCGAAGAGACTCGCCGCCATGTCGAAACTCCTGGATGGAGGCAGCAGGCTCTTCCTGTGGATCGTGATCCTCTTCTGCGGCGGATTGGGTTCACTCCTCCTTTCGATTTCCGTGGGGCAGCTGCGGGACACGCACTCCTTCCTCAAGCACGCCGTCGAGGTGGAGGGGAGCTGCAGTGCGTCGGTGGCGAGTTACTGCGTGCAGGAGATCCGGAGTCGTTCGGGAGGCGTCACCCGCATCCAGAAGTACGACTGCTATACGCCCGAGGTGCGCTACGTCCTTCATGGACAGACCTTCACGCGCAAGATGCACGACATGAAATCCCCCGACCGCATCGAGGTGGGGGCGCCGGTGGCCCTGCGGGTGCACGACAGGGGATACCGGCACGACGTGCGGCCCGTGTCCGGGTTCATGGACCTGTGGGGCTTTTCATTGATCTGGCTGGCCCTCGCCCTGGCCATGCTCCTGGTGGCCGTCCTCGGCGTGGGGAGCGAGCTGCGAAGGGCCTTCACGGCGCTGCGGACGCCTTCACCGGGGTGAGGGGTCAGGCGCGCTTCACGTCCGCGGGGGCGTTGGGATGGCGCGCGAGCATCGCGCGGAGCTGTGGCTGACGGCGCACCAGCTCCTGCTTGAGCAGGTGCGCGATGAGCACGGGCGGCGCGGCGCTCCAGCGCGCCAGGTTCTGCACGAGCAGCGGTGAGCGGTACGTGCGGCCGCACAGCAGCGACGCCGTCTTGCCATCCACCGGCATCCCCACGAGCGCCCCCAGCGCGCGGCCCTCCGTGTTGAGGATGAGCTCCACCTTCTCCTCGGAGGGGCCGGTGGCGAAGCGCTGGCGCAGGAGTTCGCGCGCGGTGCGGCGGGTGGACTCCGGCACGTCGCGGTCCACGGTGAGCTTGTGGTGTTCCATCAGCCGGCGCAGCGCCCACATGCGGCGGAAGAGGGCCGCCGGAAGCTGCGGGTTGCGCACGAGGAAGCGGCGCACGCCGGTGTCCGCCGCGAAGGCGGCTCGGGCCACCAGCGCTTCCAGGCCCACGGGGTTGCGGTGGTGCCGGGCGATGAGGCGCGCGTGCGCGAGGCCCACGCGCGGGTTCTCCAGGGCGGCCTTGATGACGGCGGGCACCGGGTCGAAACACAGCGCGGACAGCTCCGGGTCCGCCGCACCGTGCGCCATCGCGACCCGCTGGTCCTCGGGCAGCGCGTGCAGGCGCGTCTCGAAGAGCTTGCGGTAGTTGCCCAGCACGGCCTCGGGGACTTCTTCCTCGGGCGCGGCTTCGTCGTCACCGGCATCGGAGGCTTCCGCGTCCGGCAGGAGCTCCGTGTCGGGGACGTCGAGTGAAGGCTCGGGAGCAGGCTCCTGTCGCACGGTGTTCACGGGCGTCGCCACGGTGTCCGCGCCCGGCAACAGCGCGCCCTGGGCCACGAGCCGCGCGAGGA
The DNA here is from genome assembly GCF_003612065.1 of Corallococcus sp. CA047B. Taxonomy (NCBI): domain Bacteria; kingdom Pseudomonadati; phylum Myxococcota; class Myxococcia; order Myxococcales; family Myxococcaceae; genus Corallococcus; species Corallococcus sp. CA047B. Next base: position 12,478 of record NZ_RAWD01000037.1, on the reverse strand, counting down.
TGTCGTGCAGTCGCTCCTGCGGCAGCCCCGTGAGCGCGGGCAGGTCCCGGGCCCGCGTGTGCCCGTCCAGGCGCGACAGCACGAAGCCCTCCTCCGCGTTCAGGGGAAGGCGCCGCAGGTCCACCGTGGGGTTCAGCTTGGGCGTCCAGTCGTTCATGCGCGGACCCGAGTCTTTCACGACACGCGCACCCTGTGCCTCCCGCGCTGCCGACACCGGATTGTTCTGGAGCCGGCCGAAAACGACGGGCTGCGTCGAGGCCTGCCCGGCTGCCTTCCAGCCAACGGGTCCGCTCGGGTTGCCGGGACCCGAGGGCCGACCGGTGTCGGCGCGGGCAGCCTGAATGCCGGTGCGGGTTGACGGGAGGCCAGGGTCTGGACACAACTTCACTTCATGTCCGACCGCATCCAGACCTATGCCGAGTTCTGGCCGTTCTACCTGCGCGAGCATTCGCTGCCGTCGACACGCTGGCTGCACTTCTCCGGGACCAGCCTGGGCGTGTGCCTGGGCGTGACGGCCGCCGTCACCGGGCGCGGGGCGCTGATTCCCGCCGCGCTGGTGGCCGCTTACGGCTTCGCGTGGTTCAGCCACTTCAAGATCGAGAACAACCGTCCGGCGAGCTTCAAGTACCCGCTCTGGTCGTTCATCTCCGACCTCCGCATGGCGGGGTTGATGGCCGTGGGCCAGCTCGCGCCGCACCTGGAGCGCGCCTGGGCGGGCCGTCAGGTTCCCGTCCCGGTGGCTTCGGCCCAGGCCGAGGTCCGGTAGTCCGGAGCGTCGTTTCAATTTTCGCCCGCGCAGCGCGGAATGGGGTTCGCGTGTCGAACCGGCATGCGCCCCCGGTGAGGGCTTTGCCCGGACTTCGATGGGCCGTGCCCTCGCGCCCTTCGCTCCAATGGAAGAATGATGCGAACTCAGTCTTCCTCGAAGGTGGGCTCTTGCTCCATTGGGATGGTGGTCAACCCAATGGCCTCCGGGGAGAATCCTTCCAATTCGTCTCTTCGAACGACTCCGATGACTTGTGCTGCGAAGTGGATGCGATCCGTCTTGCGGATCTCGAAATGACCGCGGTCGCCCCAGTTCGTGTCCGGGTTGTCCGCGGAGATATCTCCGCGCCATGCCCCGTCGGGGCGGGTGGAAATCCTGACGCGTTTCATGGTGTACGATTTTTGATCGATGTAATCGTTCGCAGCCAACACGTAGATGCCATCATTCTCAAGGAGGCTTGGAAGCGCGGCATTGAAGGGGATGTCGGTCGAGTGCACAGACTCCAGGAAGACTTTGTTGAGGAACTTGAGCGCGACGATGTCGTTGTCGTGCAGGGTGTCCGCCATGGATGAGCCCGTGACGATGGCGAATGCATCGATTTTCGTCCCTTCCAGTTGCTGAAAGGGTGAATCGGAGTCTGGACGTATCGCGAAATTCGGCCCTGCGGCGACGCGGAACAGTTGTTCCACGCGCTGTGCAGACTGGATGACCTGGGACGGAACCTTGAACTCCTTGAGTTTTCCCCGGAGATTTCGCCGGCTGGGCCTTTGGACTTGCGGAGCGGTCGTGTTCTCAGTGGTTGGAGGCACGGCGTCCGGCTTCAGGTCCGAGACAGATTTCCCGAGTGCGAATTCGAAGAATTCGATGAGTCGCGCATTGAGTTGAGGAGCCTCATTGATGGTCTTCGTGGCGAGCCAGGGCTTGTCGCTCCGCCAGGATTTGCCGAAGATGAACTGCTCGAAGTTCGGGTCGTGCGGCAGGCTCTTGTCATTTTCCGACAAGAGGTTCTCGATCTGGGAGTTGGCCTGGTTGGCCTGGGCTCCCGCGTCCAGGTCGTAGATGACGCGATAGTTGATGTCGAAAGCGCTGAGCACCTTCTGGAAGGCAGGGATGGTCCATTTGCCACGGCAGTTGATGAGGGTGACCGTGCGTCTGGCCATGAGGTATTTGGACCAGCTGATATTCCCTTCCTTTTCGAGCCGTCTGGCGACCGCTTCGACTGCGGCGATTTCACAGTCTCCTTCGACAAGGCAGACCTGTTCCGAGAAAAATGCTTCGTTGACGGCGGGATCGAAGCTCAGAAGCATTCGGAGCCGCGCCCGCTGCTCCTTGTCGGTGGCGGTCTGGTCGAACACGTCACGGGTTCGTTGTTTGGCGACCGGAGCCGCCGCCTTCTTCCTCAAGATGACAATGCCGTCGTGACGGTCGGCGAGGTCCAGGAAGACCGGGGAGTGCGTTGTGCAGATGACCTGACCGATGCCGCTTCGGGAGATTTTCAGCAGCGTGTCGCGCATCCTTCGGCACATGGCAGGGTGCAAATAGATTTCCGGCTCTTCGATCAGGAACAACATGGGGTGCTGCTCACGTGCAGTGCTTTTCCTGAGCTGTTCGGCGTACATCTGGAGAAGCGCCAGCACGATGGAGCGTTGTGCTCCGTGGCCTTGATTGTCCGGTGTCGTGGACAGGCCCCCATCCAGGACCCTGAACTCGGTGCTGCTCGCGAGATCCGACATCACATCGGGAGCGCTGAACTTGAGCTCAGCGCCAATGTTGATGAGTTCCTTGAACTTCGCTGTGATCTGCTCCTCGATGGAGGTCACGATCCGGTGTTTTCCCTCCGTAGCGAAAAGATCCTGGAGTTCTATTGCTGCGGCTCTGAACCGGATGACCCTCTCGTGGCTTGCGAGTTGCTGCTCAAAGAGGGAGTTCACGATTTTGCGAATCGAGGATTGTTTCATGCCCACGTCTGCTTCTTCGCTGGTTTCACGAAGCGCTGGAACGTAGATGATGCTGGGCAGGATGGCTTCGAGATGCGATGCGCTGCTTCCCGGGTGGGCTGCCCACGGTTCTTGCGGATGGGTCTCAAGCAGGGGTGAGTTGAGCTGCCTCGCCGCCTTGATGAGCACGCCAATTGGCGGTCTAGGGGTAGAATTCTCCTGGGCGACGAGTTCGGCGATGGGCTTCCATCGCTCGTCTGCTTCAAGAAGGGTTTTGAGGGTCTTCTTGCCAGTCCACCCCGTGAGATGATCCGTGGGTGGGCGGTTGGGGTTGTATGATGAGTTCTCAGAGGCAGTTCCAACCGTTCTCCAGCTCCGCTTGAGTCGATACTTTTCCCGCCCGTCTTCCATGAAGATGTTTTCCTGGAGAACGGGTGAAGCGCGGTCGCTCTCATTGAACTGGTCGAAATCCAGTTCAATCTCAATAGGACCATTGCTTGGTTCGTTGCCCGGAAACTGCACCTGCGCTGATTTCGACGTGGCGGTACATGCGAAGCGGATGGCTTCGAGGACGGATGATTTTCCTGCGTTGTTCTCCCCGACAATGGAAAGGAAGTCGGCAGAGCCCTGTCGATGCTCATCCTTCTGGGGGATTCGCAGTTCGATCATCTTGATGGACTTGAAGTTCTTGATGACCACCCGGTCCAGTCTCATGGAGTTGCCCTTTGGTATTGCGGAGAGCCTGAGCTCCCTTGCGAGGGCTCCAGGTGCTTGGCCGTGCGGACGACGTCTGCCCGTGACCTTCTCTGCAATGCCAGAGGTTACCCATGGCCTCCGAGGAGGCCATACCCCATGAGGGGGATGGCGGGATGGAGGCGTACAACCTGCTGGAGCAAGAGGACAAGGTCGCGGCCGTCCTCAGGCCGCCATCAGTACCGCTTGGGGCGTGCCATCCTGGCCCACTCGGAATTGCCCGCGCGGCCCGCTGGGGTGGCCCCTGCACTGGCTCCGATTGAACAGGCGGCGTGGTACCTTGCGGCATCGACTCTTCGTCACTCTCCCGCCTGGGGGAGCGCGCAAAAGGACCGGCCTTGTCGCCAGTTCGTCTCCTGATCCTCTTCCTCTTCGCTGTGCTTCTTCCCTCCGCTGCACGCGCCACCAACGTGTCCGGGCCGCTCTCCGTCGACACGACGTGGACGAGCGCGGGCAACCCCTGGGTGATCACGGGGGACGTGACCATCATTTCCGGCCGGACGCTGACGATCCAGCCCGGGGTCCAGGTCACCTTCGCCGCGAGTGATAGCTCGGGCTCGGGCGCGGATGCGTCCCGGACCGAGCTGATCGTCAACGGCACGCTGAGCGTCCAGGGCTCCAGCACCTCACCCGTCACCCTCACCGCCACGGGCGCCTACGGCGTGCGCGTCCTGGGCACCGGCTCCGCCTTCTTCGACTCCACCACGATCAACGCCGGGCGCTTCGGCGTGGTCAGCGCCGGCTGGACCACCCTTCGCTCCTCCACCATCCAGGGCGCCGCCACCCAGTGTCTGCTCGTGAGTTCAGGCACCCTGTCCTTCGAGACGGGCACCCTGCGCAACTGCGCTCAGGCGCTGGTCGCCAACGGCGGCACCACGTCCCTGCGCGACAGCCTGGTGCACGCCAGCGGTGCCACCAACCAGTTTGCCCTCGACGTGTTCGCCTCGGCCCAACTGGTCCACAACACCTTCACGGGCAACCTCCACGGCGCCCTCCGCATCAACATCTTCTCGGGGACCGTCAACGTCTCCGACAACATCATCACCTCCAACACCTACCATGGCGTCTACTTCGCCAACGCCCTCAACCCCACGCGCACGGTCCAGTACAACAACGTCTGGGGCCACAGCACCTACGACTACAGCCCCGCGACCGTCACTCCAGGTCCTGGCAGCATCTCCGCCAACCCGCTCTTCGTCGGCGCGCCTGACTTCCGCCTCACCGAATACTCTCCGGCACGTTTCGCCGCTTCGGATGGTGGCGACCTGGGGGCCTTCGCCCATGCGGGCCATCCCAGCCCCACGCTTCAGGGCGTCCTCTTCTCCAACAAGACGCTCTCCGGTGCCAACACGCTGGCGGGTGACCTGACCGTTCGCCCCGGTGTCACCCTCACCCTGGCACCCGGCGCTTCGCTCACCTTCGCCACCACGGATGGCCTTGGCTCGGGGATCGACAAGGGCAAGACCGAGCTGATTGTCGACGGCACCCTCGTCGCCCAGGGCACCCCAGAGGCTCCGGTCACCCTCACCGCCACCGGCGCCTATGGCGTGCGCGTGCTGAGCGGCTCCGCCACCTTCGATTCCACCACCCTCCAGGCCGGCCTCTACGGCGTCGTCAGCAACGGCTCCTCCACCTTCACCCGCTCCACCCTTCAAGGGGCTTCCAGCACCTGCTTGATTGTCACGGGAGGCGCCACGTCCTTCAGCCACGGCACCCTGCAGAACTGCGCTCAAGCCCTCATCACCAGCGGCGGCACCACGGAGCTTCGCTACAGCCTGGTTCGCACCAGCGGCTCAAGCGCCTTGTCCCAGTACGCCATCTACCTGCAAGGCTCGGCCCGGCTCGTCCACAACACTCTCACGGGCAACCCGTTCGGCGGCGTCCAGCTCGCCAGCTTCGCGGGAACCGCCGAACTCTCCGACAACCTCATTGCCTCCAACGGCCTCTACGGCATCACCGCGGTAGGCTCCACGTTCCCCACTCGCACCGTCCAGTACAACGACGTCTGGGGCCACAGCACCCGTGACGTCAGCACCAACATCACACTGGGCCCCGGCGGCATCTCCGCCAACCCGCTCTTCGTCAGCGCCTCGGACTTCCATCCCACGGAGAACTCTCCGGCCCGTCTGGCCGCCTCGGATGGCACCGACATGGGCGCCTTCGCCTACGCGGGGGCCCCCACGCCGTCGCTCCAGGGCGTCCTCTTCTCCGACAGGCTCCTGACTGGCGCCAACACCCTCGCGGGCGATCTGACCGTCCGCCCGGGCGTCACCCTCACCCTGGCGCCAGGGGCCTCGCTCACCTTCGCCGCCACCGACGGCCTGCGCTCGGGCGTGGACCGCGCTAGGGTCGAGCTCATCGTCGACGGCACCTTCGCCGCCCAGGGGACCCAGGACGCGCCGGTCACCCTCACCGCCACGGGCGCCTACGGCGTGCGTGTCCAGGGCTCCGCCACCCTCGACTTCACCACCCTCCACGCCGGCCTCTACGGCGCTGCCAGTACCGGTGCCACCACCTTCCGCAACTCCACCCTCCAAGGGGCCTCCACCCAGTGCCTGTTTGTCACGGGCGGCACCACCCGCTTCATCCAGGGCACCTTGCAGAACTGCCGCCAGGCGATCTGGACCACGAGCGGCACCATCGAGCTTCGCTACAGCCTGGTTCGCAGCAGCGGCGCACCGGGGAACGGCGTCTACGCCATGGAAGTGAGAGGGGGAGGTTCAGCCCACGTCGTCCACAACACGATCGTCGACAACCTCTACGAAGCCCTCAACGTCCGCGACGACGCCGGCTCCATCAGCATCTACGACAACATCATCACCTCCAGCGGTCATCGGCCCTTCTACTCCGCCATCACCCCTCCCGGCGCCATCCACCACAACGACGTGTGGAGCAACGGCGTCGTCTGGGCCCCCAGTGCCCCCTTGGGGCTCGGGGGGATCTCCGCCAATCCGCTCTTCGTGAGCGCTTCGGACTTCCGCCTCACCGCGTACTCGCCGGCCCGCCTGGCCGCGTCGGATGGCACCGACATGGGCGCCTTCCCCTATGCGGGCCACCCCAGCCCCGGCCTCCTGGGAGCCCTCGTCTCGGACCTGACCCTCACCGGCGCCAACACCCTCGCGGGCGATCTGACCGTCCGCCCGGGTGTCACCCTCACGCTGGCGCCAGGGGCCTCGCTCACCTTCGCGGCCACCGACGCGCTCGGGGCCGGCACGGACACGAAGAAGATCGAACTCTTCATCGACGGACACCTGGAAGCCCAGGGCACTTCCGCCTCCCCCGTCACCCTCACCGCCACCGGCGCCCGCGGCGTGTACGTCCGGGGCTCCGCCACCTTCGACTTCGCCACCCTCAACGCGGGCATCGTCGGCGTCCACAGTACGGGGGAGTCGACCTTCCACCGCACCACCATCCAGGGTGACACCGCGCAGTGCCTGGTCGTCTATGGCGGGACCACGACCTTCAGCCATGGCACCCTGCGCAACTGCGCTCAAGCCCTCCAGTCTGTCTTCAACACCATCACCCGGCTCGAGCACAGTCTGGTGCGAGCCAACGGTCTTCCCGCCCCGACCACCTACGCCATCGCGCTGGGCGGCCAGTCCTCCCTGCTCCACAACACCATCACGGGCAACGGGATGGGCGTCAACGTGTATCCCTTCAACGGAGACGTCACCCTCTCCGACAACATCATCACCTCCAACGGCCAGTATGGCCTTGTCTTCTCGCATCCGAGCGGCCCCAACCGCTCCGTCATCCACAACAACGTCTGGGGCCACGGCACCGCCAATTACCTCAACGTCACGCCCGGTCCCGGCAGCCTCTCCGCCGACCCGCTTTTCGTGGGAGCTACCGACTTCTCGCTTCAGGCCACGTCGCCGTGCCGCAACGCCGCCTCCGATGGCTCGGACATGGGAGCCTTCCCGTATGTCCGGCCGCTGGCGGCGTATGTCGTCGTGACGCCCTCGGCGCCCTCCCTGGTCGTCCAGGGCACGCAAGCCTTCACCGCGATGGCCTATGACGCCTCCAACCACCCGCTGCCCGATGCGGCGATCACCTGGTCCGCTCACGGCGCGGCGGGCACCATCGACGCGAGCGGCCTGTTCACGGCGAGCTGCACGGCGGGCACCCATCCGGGTGCGGTCACCGCGACGGTGGATGGCCAGTCCGCGTCCGCGACGGTGACGCTCACCCCGGGCCCGGCGGCGATGGTCATGCTCGCTCCGGCGACGACGACCCTGTCCGTCAACGACACACAGCAGTTCACCGCCAATGTCCGGGATGGCTGCGACAACCCGCTGCCCCTGGCGCCGGTCTCCTGGCTCGTGACCGACGGCGGTGGGGACATCGGTCCGGACGGCGTGTTCACGGCGGGCACCGTCGCGGGAACCTTCACCCAGACGATCACGGCCCTGAGCGGTGCGCTGTCCGCGACAGCGAGCGTCACGGTGAACCCAGGACCGATCCAGACCGTGCAGGTGACCCCTGCGTCCACGGCCCTGCGGGTGCGTGGGGCTCAGCGGTTCACCGCCACCGCGACCGATTCCTGGGGCAATACCGTGCCCGGAACAACGGCCTGGTCGGTCGGCTCGACGGCCGTGGGCAGCATCGACGCCGAAGGCCTGTTCACGGCCAGCGGCAGGGCGGGCGCATACCCTGGCGCGGTGACGGCGCGGTTCGACGCCATGAGCGGCTCCGCCGATGTGACGCTCGCCCCCGGTGACGTGACGCGAATCGTGGTGACTCCCGCGCTCGCCCAACTGGGACCTCGCAACGAGCAGCCGTTCAGCGCGAAGGGAGAGGACGCCGAGGGCAATGAGGTCTCCATCGCGCCCGTCTGGTCGGTCCTGCGCGGCGCCGGCAGCATCACCCCGGAGGGCCGCTTCACCGCGACCTCCGTGCCTGGCACCTACCCGGCGAGTGTCCTCGCCACGGCCCACGGCCTCGCGGGCTCGGGCTCGGTCGTCGTGGCGCCAGGCGCCCTTCACCGCGTGGTCATCTCACCCCAGAACCCGACGGTGGTCATCCAGGGGAGAATCACCTTCAGCGCGAAGGCTTATGACGCGTTCGACAACGAGCTTCCGCTCACTGCCACCTGGGAGGCTGTCAACGGCGGCGGCACCCTCGACGCATCGGGGGTCTTCACCGCTGGCCTCCACAGCGGAACGTTCTCCAACACCGTCCGGGTCACGGCCGACGGTCAGAGTGCCAGCACCTCCGTCACCGTCTCCACCGACTCCGACGACGATGGCATGGCCGACGAGTGGGAGCTTGCCCATGGGTTCGACCCGAACTCACCGGGTGACGCCTCGCTCGACGCGGACGACGACGCGCTCTCCAATGTCGCCGAGTTCGAGGCGGGCTCCGACCCCCACGACGCCGACACGGATGATGATGGCGTGCTCGATGGTCACGAGCTGGCTCCCACGGAGGACTCGGACGGTGACGGCCTGCCGAACGTGCGGGACCCGGACAGTGACGATGATGGGCTCTTCGATGGGACGGAGATGGCCGTCTCCTCGCCGCATGTGGGGACCGACGTCTCGAAGGAACAGTTCGTGGCGGACGCGGATCCGAGCACCCGCACGGATCCGCTCAACGCGGACACGGACGGGGACGGGCGCAAGGACGGCGAAGAGGACGCCAACCACGATGGCCGGCTCGATTCGAGCGAGACGGACCCGAACACGCCTGACACGTTCTGCGGCGCGCCCTCCGAGTGTGGCGACGGCGAGGTGTGCCAGGAGGGGGTCTGCGTGGACGCTCCTCCGGTTCCCGATGAAGTCATCGGCGAGGGCTGGGGCTGCGGTGGCTCAGGAACGAGCGCCTCGGTGATGAGCCTGCTGCTCCTCTCGCTCCTCGGGCTCGCGAATCCCCGGCGCAAGGGGAAGCGCTGACGCGTCCCTGCCTCAGTATTCGACCGCGATGCTCACCAGGGTCTCGTCCGTGACGCCGAAGTAGAAGGGCACGGGGATGGTGCCGGCCGGGCGCTGGTCGCCCGGCGCGCCGGGGGCTTCGGAGAGGTCGAAGCGGAGGTCCGTCACGCGCAGCGGCACGCGGGTGCCCTCGGGGACGGAGAACTCCAGGAGGATGCCTTCGGGCGGTGCGTCCCAGTACACCAGGGCCGTGCCCGTCTCACGATCGCGCGTGCGGGCGATGGCCTCGGGCTCCAGTCGGTGGCCGGCGATGGACAGGCCTCGCAGGGGCATGTGCGGGCCAAGCTGGATCTGGAGCTGGGTCGCCTGCCGGCGCGACGTCACCCGAAGCGCAAGCTGGCGCAGTCCGTCCCGGGTCTCGTCGCGCTCCACCCGCACTTCTGGCGCCGGCAGGGCCCGCATGGGCGCGGGAGCCACGCGGACGTCCTTGGGGAACAAGGGCAGGTAGTCGCCCATGCGGCGTGTCGTGGCCTCGCCGCCGAGGACCTGGGAGACCCAGGCGTCCGGCTCGTAGTCGCCGGAGAGCCAGTACGCCTCGTTGCTCGTGGCATCGACGACGTACGCGAGGCTGCTGGGGCGCGGGGTCTCCACGTCGAAGCGCTCCCGGACCACGCCCACGCCCAGCAGCACCACGGCCAGCGCGAAGGCCAGCGGCGCCACCGTCCGGCCCAGGCGCACGGGCTCCGCGACCGTCTGGGCCAGCAGCAGCGCCAGCCAGGGCGCGACCACCGCCGTCACCACCGCCACCAGGAAGAGCGTCAGGGCGACGTAGAAGTGGGGCACCTGCGGCACCCACAACAGCAGGCCGGGGATGGCGCTCGCGGCCAGCACCAGGCGCGTGCGCAAGGTCAGCGTCTCCCCCGGTTCGCGCCACCGCCACCCCAGGCCGAGCGCGCCGAAGACGACCGGCCAGGTGAACAGGTAGCTGAGTCCGCTCGCCACGAACGCGCTGACGAGTCCCAGCACCGTCCACGCGATGAGCGCGCCCGCCGCCAATTCCGCCCGCCGCACCTTGCGCAGGAAGAGGGCCTGGAAACCGGCCACCGTCGCGAGCGTCAGCGCCAGCAGCCCCACGATGAAGAGGCGGCCCTGGTAGGCGTCGCGCTGGGGCAGGGCACTCAAGCCCCCATCGATGCGCCGCACGAGCCACCACGCGGCTTGGATCACCGCCGCGCTCCCCGCCGTCGTCGCGAGCAGTGCGCCCACGCCCTTCAAGAGGCCGGTTGCTCGCAGCGCGCCCCGCCGCAGGCCCACGGCGATGGCGGCACCGCAGGCGAGGAGCGCCAGCAGCGCGAGGGGCACCGCCCAGGACGACGCATGGTGGACGAGGAAGGGCCCGACGTTGAAGTAGACGGCGCTCCCCATGGGGGCGGGCTCCAGCGGGTCCTGGCCCAGGTGGCGCGCGAGCGCGAGCATCATCTCGCCGTGATGCTGGAGGCTGTCCGGATCCAGGCGGGTGAGGTCGTCCAGGCGCGTGTGGTAGCGCATGAACCCGTCGATGAAGCCGAAGTTGAGGCCCGGCGTGCCCGCCTTCAGGAAGATGGAGAAGTCCGTCTCGTTGGGCAGCCGCCGGTAGGTCTCATCGAAGAGCGAGCTGGCCTGGACGGGGGCCCCCGAGCGCGCCAGCCGTTCGATGAGCCAGCGGCTGTCGGGACTCGGCTGGAACATCAGCGAGGGGCCGCGCGAGCCGCGGGCCTCGAAGTTGAGGACGACGGAGACCCGCTTCGCCAGCGGGTGCTGGAGCGTGAAGGCCCTGGCGCCCACGAGCCCCGTCTCCTCCGCGTCCATGAAGATGAAGAGGACGTCGTTGCGAAGCGGGGGACCGGTGCGCAGCGCGCGCAGCGTCTCGAGCATCGCCGCCACGCCAGCCCCGTCATCCGAGGCCCCGGGCGAGGTGGGGACGGAGTCGTAGTGGGCCACGATGGCGACGACCTTGCTTCCATCCACGCCCTTCAGATGGGCCAGGACGTTGTGGACCGTGGAGCCCGGGATGGTGCGGCCCGTGCCCAGCGTCGGGTTGATGGCGGAGGTCACCTGGACCTCCGGCGTCACCCCCGATTCGCGGAGGGTGCGCAGCAGGTACTCGCGCACGTCGCGGTGCGCCCGCGAGCCGACGGGGTGCGGGACCGCCGCGATGTGCTCCAGGTGCGCGCGGGCCCGCCCGGCGGAGAACACCTCCGCGGGCGCCGTGGCCGGCAGGGCCGTGGGCGCGGCGGCGAAGTGCAGGGCGAACGCGACGGTGAGCCCGACGAGGGCCACGGCCGACAGGGTGGCGAGGCGTGTGTTCAAGGGACCGCGACCCTACCGGGTTCCCTTCCTGCCCGCAGCGTGGTGGGAGGGCGCGAACCCGATGACGGTGGATCCGCGCCGCGTCCCTGTGTCACGCCGCGTGTTTCACGTCAGGCGCTGACGCCGACGCCAATCGGGCAGCTGACGCCCGTGCCCCCGACGCCGCAGTAGCCGCCCGGGTTCTTCTGCAGGTACTGCTGGTGGTAGTCCTCGGCGTAATAGAAGGCCGGCGCCGGCAGGATTTCCGTCGTGATGTCGCCCAGGCCCTTCGCGTTCAGCGCCGCCTGGAACGTGCGCTGCGTCTCCTCCGCGGCGCGCTTCTGGGCGTCGTTCGCGTAGTAGATGCCGGAGCGGTACTGGGTGCCCGCGTCGTTGCCCTGGCGCATGCCCTGCGTGGGGTCGTGGTTCTCCCAGAACACCTTCAGGAGCTGCGCGTAGGAGACCTTCTTCGGGTCGTACACCACGCGCACCACCTCGTTGTGGCCGGTGAGCCCCGAGCAGACCTCCTCGTACGTGGGGTTCGGCGTCAGCCCGCCCGCGTAGCCCACCGCCGTGGAGTACACCCCCGGCACCTGCCAGAACTTGCGCTCCACCCCCCAGAAACAGCCCATGCCGAAGACGGCCTCTTCAAAGCCCTCCGGCACCGGCCCCTTCAACGGGGTGCCCAGCACGGTGTGCTTCGGGGGAACCTGCATCTCCTGCGGACGGCCCGGCAGCGCCTCCTGGGGAGTGGGGAGCTTCAACTTCTTCGGGGACGTGAAGAACATGCTCTAGCTTTAGCCCCGGGCCCTCCGATTTTC
>NZ_RAWD01000379.1:0-8209 GCF_003612065.1 Corallococcus sp. CA047B | reverse complement strand
CCCCAGCACGAAGCGCACCCCCAAGCCGGATCCGTCTTGAACGTCGCGTCCTGGCCGGCGGGTGCTAAACCTCCCGGCCCATGACCTTCTTCTTCCATCTCCACTCGGGGCTCCGCTACCTGGTGCTGCTGTCCGGCGCCATCGCGCTCGCGTACTTCGCGTTCTGCGTCGCCACGAAGAAGCCGTTCGACAAGGTGGGGCGCATCATCGGCGCGTCCTACTCCGGCTTCCTCCAGTTGCAGGTGCTCGTGGGCATCGGGGTGCTCGTCACGCGCGGCTACTACCCGGCGCTCATCGGCCACATCGTGCTGATGGTGCTGGCGGTCGGCTCCATCCAGAGCCTGCTGTCGGTGAACCGTCGGCGCACGCCGCCGGGCTACGTGCTGCCCCTGGTGGGCACCGTGCTGTCCCTGGTGTTCGTCGCGGGCGGCGTCATGGCCATCGGGCGCAGCCTGTTCAGGTCCACCGCGTTCTAAAGCAGCCCGGCGCCGGGACCTGGACCCACGCGGTCCACGTCCCAGCAGGGCAGGTGCCCGCAGCACCTGATCAACGACGGGCGCGGCGGCGCAGGCTCAGCGGCACGAGCAGCGTGAGGAGCATGGGCAGCAGGCCCGGACTGGCGCTGCATCCGCTGTCCTCATCCTCCGGCAGCTCCTTCTCCGGGCCGGACCCAGCGTCCGTGCCGCCCGAGCCCGCGTCGGCCGTGCCCGTCCCCGCATCCGTGCCGCCCGAGCCCGCGTCGGCCGTGCCCGCGTCCGTGCCGCCCGTGCCCCCGTCGGTCGTGGTCGCCGCGCAGGTGCCCAGCGAATGTTCGAGCGCGCCCAGCGTGTACGCCGACGCCGACGGACGGGGACGCGCGCAGAAGTCGTCCGGCACCGAGGCATTCCGCGCGGCGGCCCCCACGAGGGACGCCACGTCACCCTTGACGGTCAAATCCCCCTTGAGCGGCGCCACGTACCAGGACGTCCACGTGGCGGTGGCCACGTTCGCCAGGTTGGTGCCCGCGGTGAAGGTGCCGCCCTCGCGGACGCGGATGACCGACGACAGCACGTTGCCGTGGGCCTCGCCGGTGCTGGCCGCGTAGCGGAAGTCCACGCCCGTGGTGCCGACGAACGTGTTGAACAGCACCCGCGTGTTCGCGGCCTTGTTCAGGTAGACGGCGACGTCGGAGCAGTTCGCGACGATGTTGTTGCGCATCACTCCGTCCGAGTGCTCCGGCGTGCACGGCACCGATGCGTCGAAGGCCGGCGCGCAGAACGCCGGACCCGTCCCGCCACCGCCGAAGGACAGGCCGATGCTCGTGTCCGCCAGGGCGCGGTCCTTCGCGCAGACGACGCGGTTGCGCTCGAAGAGGCCCCGCTTGCCGCCGCTCTTCATGAAGGCGCCGTAGGAGATGCCACCGGCCTTGGAGAAGTCGTGCAGGTCGTTGTCGCGGACCACCCAGTCATCGCCCGTGTCGATGTTCAGCTTGGTGACCGGGGTCCCCGTCGCGCGGGCGTGCGTGTCGTAGATTTCATTGTTCTCGATGAGGCCGCGGTGGGGCATCTCCCAGACGCCGGACCCGTTCTTCACCGCGTTCACCTTGAGCTGTGCGTTGAAGTCGCGCACGCGGCTGTTGCGCAGCACGAAGTTCTCCGCGTGGCCCGTCACATGGAACGCGTGCTCGCAGTCCTGGTCGGCCGCGCAGATGCCCTCCACGGTGAGCCCGTCGAAGGTCCAGTACCGGCCCGACACCTTGAAGCCCTCCACCGCGTTGAAGCGCACGAGCGCCCCGTGGCGGTTCGCGGCGCGCACGGTGATGGGCAGGGCCTGGGTGCCCTCCGCCGCGCAGTTCACGTTCGCATTGAAGGTGTACGTGCCGTTGGCGAGGACGATCTCATCCCCGGCCTTCGCGGCGGAAAGCGCGGTCTGCAGCTCGGCCACGGTGGAGACGTTCTTCACCGCCGCGCCGCCGGTCAGCGGTAGCAGGAGCAGTGCGAGGGAGAGGGACCGCATGGGGGACTCCGGGAAGGGGGAACGCGGGACCCTAGCGGATTCCCCCCATGACCAGACAGCCGGACGGGCGCAGGCCCTCCGGTCGCTAGGGAAGCGGTGGGCGCGTGAGCACCTCGTGCCTCATGGCATGTCATCCCAGGTTCTCGCGGCGGGGGCGGTCGGCGCTGATGGGGGCGGGCCTCGCCAGCGTGTTGCTGGTGGCCCCCGGCGCGCTCGCGCTTCCCGAGAAGGGGCAGCCGCTGCCGGCCTTCTCCGCGAACGACCTGACGGAGGGCGCTCACGCGAGCGAGGAGCTGAAGGGGCGTCCCTCGCTGGTGGTCATCATCACCGACAAGGACGCGGGCGGCGCGATGCGCGGGTGGTTCAACGCGGCGGATGAGCACGTGCCGGACACGGTGCGCCGCCAGTCGCTCATCACCCTCAAGCTGCCGTTCATCGTCAGCGAGGGCGCGGCGCGGGGCAAGGCGAAGAAGCAGGTGCCACAGGACTTCTGGAAGGACACCTGGCTGGACAAGAACGGCGGCATGGCGAAGGCCCTGGGCCTTGCTTCCAGCAGCACGCCCTATGTCCTGGCGCTGGATGCGGAAGGTCGCGTGGTGGCCAGCGTCCACGCGACCGTGGACTCACCGGAAGCGCGGACCATCTGGTCCGCGCTCTCCCGGCGATGAGCCTCCGGGCCTAGTAACGCCCGTCCAGGATCTCCTGCAGCTTCTGCTTGTCCGCGGAGAAGGGGAACGCCTGGAACAGCTCGTAGCTGTTGTTCGTGTCCAGCAGCGTGGGCCGCATCACCCGCACCACCTCCAGCTTGTCGTTGGAGAAGGAGAACTGGTTGATCACGGTCATCACGTGCGACACGAGGAAGTGCTCGCGCGGGGCGACCATCGACAGCACGCGCATCTTGTCGCGCGGGAAGGACTCCCGGGCCATCGCCTGGGTGAGGCTGCGGAACTGCGAGTCCGTGATGGGGCGCACCACCGGCAGCGGAACCGGCTGCGGCATCGGCTGCGGCGCCGGGTAGTTGCCCGGCGGGGGCGGCAGGCCCGTGCCGTACGGCGCGGCGTCGTCGACGTACTCGCTCAGCTTGTCCAGCTCCTCCATGGCGGCGCGGATGCTGTTGCGGCCCTGGTTGTCACGCGTGCGGGACATCGCGTCGCGCAGCGCGTTCTCCAGCTTGTCGATGCGGCGCTCCATCACCTCGCGGTCGATGACGGCCAGGTTGCGCACGGGCGGCGGCGGCGGAACCGGCTGCGGCGGGCGGGGCGTGGAGTGGCCCGGCGGAGGCGGGCGCCGCATCTCCGCGGCGGCGGCATTGGCGTTCCCTTCCGTGCGCGGCGCGGTCTGGGCCAGCGAAGCGACGGAGGAGAGCAGCACGACTGCGAGGGTCAGGGCCTTCATGGTGTGCATCCTTGGGGGTGTTCGTCCTACGCCCCATCTGACGGGACGAGGGGCGCGGCATTCAACCCCCTCGCGCATTCCCCAGGAAGGCCCCGGCCTCCGCCGCGAGGCGTCAGGGGGTGGCGCCGCGCTTGGAGACGACCTGTCCCTCGGTCGTGACGTCGTAGACGACGGGCACGCCCGTGGCCAGCTCCAGCGCCACCACGGCCTCGCCGGAGAGCTTGTCCAGGCGCATCACCAGGGAGCGGTTGGAGTTGCCGTGGGCCACGACGAGCACGTTCTTGCCCTGGCGCAGGTCGCCCGCGATGGCGCGGTCGTAGAAGGGCAGCACGCGCCTGGCGGTCATCTCCAGGGACTCGCCATTGGGGGGCGGCACGTCGAAGGAGCGGCGCCAGATGTGGACCTGCTTCTCGCCGAACTCCTTGGCGGCGTCCGCCTTGTTGAGGCCCTGCAGGTCGCCGTAGTGGCGCTCGTTGAGGGCCGCGTCGCGGATGACGGGCGGGCGCTGGCCCAGCGTCTCCAGGAGGAGGGCGAGCGTCTCCTGCGCGCGGCTCAGGGCGGAGGTGTAGGCGACGTCGAACTTCAGGCCCTTGAGGGCCTCGGCCGCCTTGCGGGCTTCGCCGCGGCCCTGCTCGGTGAGGGGCACGTCCACGAAGCCGGTGAAGCGGTTCTCGTGGTTCCAGAGGGACTGACCATGACGGACGAGGGCGAGGATGGGCATGGCCCCTCTGCTAGCCCAACCAGGGGGAGTGGGAAAAGGGGCAAGGTCCGTCCCCCTGTCCGGCCCGTCGGTTCCCGGGCACGCGCCGGCGGCCCCGGTGCGGCGGCTCAGGTGCCCAGCGCGGCCAGACCCCGGGGCCGCAGGGCGCGCGTGAGCGCCACGATGCCGAAGAAGAGCAGGGCCGCTCCCGCGGTGATGGGCCGCACGCCCAGCCGGTCGGACAGCATGCCCAGGCCCCACACGCCCAGCATGTAGCCCAGGTTCACCAAGAGCAGGAACAGGCTGCTCACCCGCGCCTGGAGCTCCGGCGGCGTGCGCGCCTGACACACCGTCTTCAGGCCCGTGAAGGCCAGCAGGTACACCGCGCCCAGGAAGAACATCGCCACCATCGCCACCGGCAGCGTGGGGGACAGCCAGAAGAGCGCGGAGCACAGGCCCACGAGCAGCACGGACACCTCCAGCATCGCCCTGCGTCCCACCCTCGCCACGATGGACCCCGTGCCGAAGGCCGCGAGGACCGCGCCCGTGCCCTGCGCCGTCAGCAGCAGCGACGTGGTGGCGGCGTCTCCGCCCAGCACCTTGATGGCGAACACCGGCACCAGCCCCACGAACGGGGAGATGAGCAGGCCCACGAAATACGACGTGCCCAGCGCCAGCGCGATGCCCGGGTCCTCCCACGCCAGCTTCATGCCCCGGAGGATGCCGGCCCACAGCGCCTCCACCTTCGGCAGGACGGCGTGCACCGCGCCGTTCATCCGGGCCAGCACCAGCAGCACCGCGAGGAACGACAGCGTGTTGAGGAACAGCGCCCCGGCGATGCCGGCCTTCGTCAGCACGAGCGCCGCGACCACGGGCCCGATGATGCGCCCCAGGTTGAACTGCGCCGAGTCCAGGCTGAGCGCGTTGTGCAGGTCCTCCGGCGGCACCACCGCCACCGTGAGCGCGGTGGCGCAGGGGACGACGAGCGTGTTGAGGGCCCCGTTGAGCAGCGAGATGGCCGCCACCCACGGCACGGTGAGGTTGCCCGTCGCCGCCAGCACCGTGAGCAGCGCCGCGAGCAGCCCCTGCATGCACACGCACACGGCCATGAAGGAGCGCCGGTCGAAGCGGTCCGCGAGCGCGCCGCCCAGGGGCGCGAGGATGATGGAGGGCAGGTGCGCAAGCGCGGCCACGCCGCCCGTCCACCCCGCCTTGCCCGTCACCTCCGTCACGTAGACGCCCAGCGCGACGGTCTCCATCCACGTGCCGATGTTGGACACGAGCATGCCCGCCCAGAGCCAGGCGAAGTCACGGTGAGACAGGGCCCGCAGGGAGGACGCGCGAAAAAGCTGGGAGGAGGCCACGGCGAGCCCGGTTCTACAGCGCTCCTGTCCCGCGTGCTCGGTGGGCGCACGCCTACACGTTGACTCCCTGCCTGCCTTGGGGGACGGGGGGAGTCATGACGCGGCTCAAGGTCCTGGTGGTCCCCCGTGAGGTCGCAGGCGAGCGGCTTGACCGCTTCCTCACGAAGCATGTCCCCGGCCTCACGCCAGAGCGGGCCCGCGCGCTGCTGGACGCCGGCAGGGTCCGCATCCGGGGCAAGAAGGCGCAGGCCACGCGCAAGCTGTGGGGCGGGGAAGAGCTGGAAATGGAGACGCCGGAGCCCCGCGCGTCCCCGGCCGCCTCGCTGGAAGGGCCGGAGCTGCCGGTGCTGCACGACGACGCGGCGTTGATCATCGTGGCCAAGCCGCCGGGCCTGGTGGTGGAGCCGGAGGGGCGCGCTGCCTCCGTGGTGGGGCTGCTCGCGGCGAGGTGCCCGCCGTTCAACGTGGAGGGTGTGGCCCAGCCGGGCGTGGTGCACCGGTTGGACCGCGAGACGAGCGGCTGTCTGGCGCTGGCACGGACGGATGACGCAGTGGCCGCGCTCCTCAAGGCGTTCCAGGACAAGCGCGTGGACAAGCGCTACCAGACGCTGGTGCTGGGGCAGCCTCCGGACACCGGCCGGCTGGAAGGTCCGTACGCGCGCGACCCGAAGGATCCGCGCCGCTTCACCACCCGCGTGCCCTCCGCGCGCCGGGCGGCCCTCTCCTTCACCGTGCGCGAGCGCTTCCGCGAGGGGGCCCTGCTGGACATCGACCTGGACACGGGCCGCACGCATCAGATTCGCGTGCAGTTGTCCGAAGCCGGCTTCCCCGTGCTGGGGGATTCCGTCTACGGCACGCAAGCCGCGCGCACGCACCCGGCCGCGCTCGCGGTGGGGCGGCAGGCCCTGCACGCGTGGCGCCTGGAGGTGCCGACCTCCGCGACGGGGAAGCTCATCCAGGTGGAGTCCCCGCTGCCCGACGACTTCCTGCGCGGGCTGGCCCTGCTGCGCGTTTGAGGACGAAGCCTCCCCACGGGGGCGGGCCTGAGCAACCCAAGGGCAGCCACCCATCCGCGTGGCTCCCGAAAATAAGAGTTTTCTTATCATTCGGGTTGGTCCGCCTATCTCTTGACATCAGGCATTGATGGATTTAGTACGTCCTGAAAATGAGAATGAGTATCATTTTCATTGTCGGATGTCTGTCTACAGGCTCCCGTGCCGGATGACACACGCCCCTTCCCCCCACCGCAGAAAGGCTGTTCCCGATGAAGCATCCTGTTGCCTTCCCTTCCTTGCGACGCTCCGCCGCCATGCTCGCGCTGGCCCTGTTCACGGGCTGTGGTGACTCGGAGGAGCCGGGCACCGACGACAACGGGCCGCTGTATGCCATCACCACGCAGTTGCTCGTCGAGGACCCGGTGGAGAGCTACGTCGTGGTGACGACCCAGGCGGAGCAGACCGCGTCGCTGTCATTGGACAACGCCATCAAGGTGTCGGGCCGGGCGCTGGGCGTGGGCATTCCCAAGTCGGGTTCGCTCTACGTGGTGAGTGATGAGAGCCCGGTGGTGACGCGCTACCGGCTCAACAGCGCGGGCAGCCTGGAGCAGGCCGGCACCGTGAGCTTCGAGACCCGGGGCGTGACGTCGCTGGGGGAGTACCAGGCCAACTTCCAGTTCATCTCCGAGACGAAGGCCTACTTCTTCGACGGGGCCACCGCGCAGGTCGTCATCTGGAACCCCACGGCGATGACCGTGACGGGCACCATCCCGCTGGCGGCGCTGGTGATTCCAGACACCGTCCTGGCGTTCTCGGGCGCCGTCGTTCACGTGGGCTCGCAGCTCATCATGCCCGTCGGCTGGCGCCCGGTGTCCGGCGTGGGCATCACGAAGAAGGCGGGCGTGGTCTCCATCGACACGGCGACGGACGCGGCCACCATCGCCACGGATGACCGGTGCGGCTACACGCACGACGCCGCCCTGGGCCTGGATGGCAAGGTGTACGTCGCGACGGAGGCGTATGGCGCGGCGGTGTACCGGGTGGCCCCGGACGCGCCGGAGCCGTGCCTGCTCAAGTTCGATCCCCAGACGCGTGCCTTTGACCCGACCTTCTACCGCTCGTTCGCGGACCTGGTGGGCGGCGGCACCGCGGGCGCGCTCATCCCGGGCGCGCCGGGGATGGCGTACGTGCGCGTGCTGGATGAGAACATCGCCCCGGTGACGGAAGGCACCCATCCCCGCACGATGGCGAGCGGCACGGGCTGGCAGTGGTGGGAGCTGAAGCTGGACACGCTGACCGCGACGCGGAAGACAGACTTCCCGTCCACCTCCGGCAGCGTCTTCCTCTTCGAGTCGGAGAACCAGACGCTCTACACCGAGTTCGGCGCGGGCGCCGCGTCCACGACGCTGCACGTGCTGGGTGAGAACGGCAAGCCCACGGTGACGACGCAGGGGCTGTCCTTCTCCTTCGTCCAGCTGCGCTAGCCCCTTCGTCGTCCCCCTGAAGCAACCCGGGCCCCACCCGTTTCACCCTTCCATGGAGTTTCGATGCGTCATCTGTTCCGTATCGCGGGCGTGTTCGCTGTTTCGTCGCTGTGGTCCACCGCTGCCTTCGCCACCAGCACGGGCATCACCGGCCAGTCCGGCAAGGACGGGGTGACGTGCAGCACGTGTCACAAGGGTGGGGCCGTGCCCACCGTCGTGCTGGAGGGCCCGACGACGTTGGAGCCGGGCGCCACCGGCCAGTACACCTTCATCATC
>NZ_RAWD01000378.1:0-8239 GCF_003612065.1 Corallococcus sp. CA047B | reverse complement strand
GGCGTGGCGCCGGGGCGCACCGTGGGACGCGTGACGGCCTGGGGACGCGCGACGGTGGGGCGCTCGGCCGGCAGACGGCCCGGCTCCACGTCGCCCATGTCCACGCGGCCGCGGAAGCTGGCGCCGTCCACGATGATGACGCGGGGGGCGCGGATGTCGCCCACCATGCGGCCTTCGCGGGTCAGCTCCACGCTTTCGGTGGCGTTGATGTTGCCCACCACCACGCCGCTGACGATGGCGTTCTTCACCGCCACGTTGGCCTTCACCACGCCCGAGGGCTCCACGATGAGGGTGCGGCTGAGGGTCAGTTCACCCTCGACGCGCCCGCGGACCGTGAGGTCCTCGTCACCCGTGAGACGACCGCTGATGAGGATGGAAGGCCCCACCACGGTGTTGTCCACGGCATTGTCTGCGAGCTCCTTGGCGGTGGCCACGGATCAGCGCTCCTTCATGTCCATGTCGACGTTGCCCTTGAAGGAGGCACCGTCGGCGATGAGGATTCGCGGGGCCTTGATGTCGCCCACCACGCGGCAGTCCGTCTTGAGCTCCACCTTGTCGCTGGCGACGATGTTGCCCGTCACCCGGCCGGCGATCTCCACGTTCTGCGTGTCGATGTCCGCCTCGACGACGCCGGAGCCCTCCACGTAGAGGCTCTCCTTGAGGGAGATCTTCCCCTTCACGGTGCCCTGGATGACCAGGACCTCGTCACCGGAAATCTCCCCGTCGATGACGATGCTCGAACCAATGACCGTATTCGCCATGAGTGTTGTCCGCCTTCTCGAAGCTTGCGCCTGGGGGGTCCGTGGGACGGACCCCGGTGGATGCTAGATGTCGTCCGGCAACTTCACGTCCATCTCGATGGAGCCGTTGAACACGGCCCCATCCTCGATGACGACGCGCGGGGCCTTGATGTCGCCCGCGACCTTCGCCGAGGCATTGATGGCCACACGGGTCGACGCGTCGATGTTGCCGCTCGCCTCACCGTTGATGGTCAGTTCCTCGGCGCGGATGTCCGCCTGCACCTTGCCGGTGCCCTCGATGGTCAGGTGGTTCTTCAGGGCGATCTGCCCCTCCACGCGTCCCTCGATGACCAGGTCTCCTCCGCCCGTGAGGTTGCCCCTGATGACGATGCCCTTGCCAATGATGCCCGTTTCACCCTGTGCCATGAGGTGATCCTCGCCAGCGCCTGCTCCGTATGGGAGCGGGGCGACCTGATTATGTCAGAGATGCGCGGAGATCCAGCCGGAGATGTCCTGGAACACCGTCGAGCGATCCCGTTCGTTGAGCGGCTCGTGCCGCATGCCGGGGTACTCCTTGAACTTCTTGTCCGCCGTCCCCGCCACTTCAAAGAAAGCCCGCGACGCCGCGGGCAGCGCCACCCCGTCGTCCTGTCCGCACAGCACGAACAGCGGCACTTGAATCTTCGGCGCCAGGAGCAGCGTCTTCGCCTGGGCCAGCGTGGATTCCACGAACCAGCGCGGCGTGGCGAAGGGGACGTACAGCGGGTCCTCGCCGACCGCCTTCTGGATGTCGGGGTCGGTGCTGAGCATGTCCGGGGTGAGGCCGGAGCTGACGCGCAGCCACGGGACCATGGTGCCCACCATGCGGGCGGCGAAGACCTTCACCGCGGGGGGGGTGATGGCCAGCTTGAGGTAGGGCGCGGAGAGGATGGCGCCGGAGAGTCCCTCCATCCCCCTGGCCATCGCGTGCACCGCCATCAGTCCGCCGTGGCTGTGGCCCAGCAGGAAGATCTTCTGGGTGCCAGCGGAGGCGCGCACGCGCTGCCAGAAGCTGTCCAGGTCGTCCAGGAACTCGGGCCACTTGCTGGCGTAGGCGCGGCGTCCGTCGGCGCGGCCGTGGCCCCGGTAGTCGAAGCCGTGCACCGCGTAGCCGTCCTGCACCAGCGCGTCGATGACGGGCCGGTAGCGACCGATGTGGTCCCCGTAGCCGTGGACGATGGCGACATGCGCGCGCGGAGTTCCCGCGTCCGGCAGGTCCAGCGTCCAGAACAGCCGGGTGTTGTCCTTGCCGGTGAAGAAGCCTTCGTCGTGGCGGGCCATGGGTGCCGGGACCTTAGCGGCCCGGCGCTGGCGAGGGTAGCGCCTTCAACTTGCGCTCCAACGCCGTGCGCTGACCGGCGGGCTCGGCGGCCTCCGGCTCCAGGGTGAGGACATCCAGCGCGCGCTTCCAGGACGCGGCGGCATCCGAGGCGCGGGCGGCCTTGAGGTAGGCATCCCCCAGGTGCTCCAGGATGGCGGGTTCGTCCGGGGCCAGCTCCACCGCGCGCTCCAGCAGCTCCACCGCCTTGCGTGCCTCTCCGCGCTGGAAATAGACCCAACCCAGCGAGTCCACGTACGCCGCGCTGTCGGGCCTCAACGCCAGCGCGCGCCGCACCAGCCGCTCCGCCTCGTCCAGGTCCCGGCCATGCTGCGCCAGCAGGTAGCCGATGAAGTTCATGGCCGCCGAGTGCTCCGGCGCCACCGCCAGCACCATCCGCATCCGCGACAGCGCCCCGGCCACGTCCCCCTGGCGATCCAGCGCGGCGCCCAGGGAGAAGAGCAGGTCCTGATCCTTCGGTGAGCGGGCGACGGCGTCGCGCAGGAGCGTGAGCGCCTCCGCGGGGCGGCCCTGGCGCTCCAGCAGGGCGGCCAGCGCCTCGTACGCCATCGCGGCCCCCTCCCCTCCCAGGGCCTCGCGCAGCACGCCTTCCGCCTTCGCCGCCGAGCCGCTGCGCTCCAGCGCCCGGGCATGGGCGACGCGCAGCTCCGGGTCCTCCGGCGTCTCCTTCACGGCGGCGCGGTAGAGCACCAGCGCCCGGGCGTGGTCACCCGCCAGCGACAGGCAGCGGGCCCGGCGCACGCGGGCGTCGAGGAACACCTCCGCGTTGGGGGGCACGTCCGCGAAGGCCGTGGCGGCGGTGGAGAAGCGGCGCATCCGTTCGGCGACGAGGCCCGCGTAGTACGCCAGCCGGGGCTCGTCCGGCGCGTCCTTCCGGGCGGCGTCCAGCACGGCCTCCGCGGCGGCGGACTCGTGCGCGGACAGGTAGCTGAAGGCCACCCGCACCGCCAGCTCCGGCGAGGACGACAGCGACAGCAGCCGGTCGAAGTACGCCCGGGCCCGCGTCACCGAACCGCTCTTGAGCGCGGCGCGGCCCGCCGACAGCAGCACCTCGCGGCTGTCCGGATCCGCCTCCAGCGCGCGCGCGAGCGCGTCCTCCGCCTCCTTCGCCCTCCCCGCCTCCTCGTACATGCGGGCGAGCGTGGACCACACCTCCACGTCCCCCGGGTCCCGCTCGGCGGCCTTCGTGAGCAGCCGTTCGGCACGGGCGGTGTCGCCGCGTTCGGCCAGCGCCAGCCCCAGCCGTCGGTAGCCGGAGGCCTCTCCGGGCAACGCGTGCGCGAGCGCCTCCACCACCTTCACCGCTTCATCCGGCGCCTTCGCGTCCAGGTGGAGCTGCGACAGCACCAGGTACGCTTCCGGGTCGCGCAGGCGCAGCGTCATCGCGCGGCGCAGGTGCTGGCGGGCGCGGGTGAGGCGGCCGGACTCCATCAGCACCCGGCCCAGGAGCACGTGCGCGGGGTAGTACGCGGGGGACTTCTCCACGGCCCGGCGCAGCTCGCGCTCGGCGCGGTCCAGGTCGCCCAGGCGGGCGTACTCCTCGCCCAGTTGGGTGAGCAGGCGCGGGTTGCCGTCGTCGGTGGCGAGCGCCAGTCGCAGCTCGTCCACCGCGCCCCGGTGGTTGCCCTCCAGGTGCAGCAGGCGCGACTGGAGGTAGTGCGCGTAGCTGGCGGACGACGCGGCGGGGTCGTCGTGCGCGGCGGAGTCCATCGCCTCGCGCATCGCCTCCGGGTCGACGTGGGGGGCCGGGGCCTTCTTCGCCGGAGCCTTCGCCAGCGGCGCCTGGGACGCAGCGGCACCCGCGCCCCCGGTGGCCAGGGCGAGGCACAGCACGGCGGCACGGCTGAGGAACGGGAGCTTGCGCACGCGGAAGCCCAGTGTAGCGCGGTGCGCCCCCTTTTTCCCGCGGTCAGGGGGCGCGGCCGGAACTAGAGGTGCTCGGGCGGCGGCGCGCCCAGCTTCTCCAGCAGCTTCTCCACCGGGTCGCTGTCCTGGCTGACGTCCGCCAGGGCGGCGCGGTATTCGATGGAGGTCACCTTCTCCACGTCCGGCATCAGGCGGTTGATGACCGTGCGCGCGGCGTCCGCGTTGCACTCGGGCAGCACCACCGCGAAGACGCCCTGCCCCAGGTGGGCGATGGCATCCGGGTGTCGCACCCGCTTGCGCATCACGTCCGCCATGTTGGAGGGCAGCGCTTCCAGGTTGCGGTCGGGCCGGAGCACCGCCAGCGTGAGCGAGCGGTGGTAGCGCCGGCTGCGGGCCACCTCCTGCTCCAGCCGCAGGAGCAGCCCGCGCCGGTCGTGCAGCCCCGTCGCCGGATCGCTGCCGGTGCGCTTCTGGAGGGGGGCGGACTTGTCCTGCTGGTCCTTCTCACCCTGGCGCAGCTTGAGGGCCCGCTCCGTGCGGTTGAGCAGCTCCACCGCGTTGAAGGGCTTGGCCATGTAGTCCACCGCGCCCAGGTTGAGCGCGCGGACCTTGTCGGCCACGCCCTGGTGGGCGGACAGCAGGATGACGGGGATGTGCGCCGTATCCGACGAGGACTTGAGCGCCATGGCCGCGTCCAACCCGTCCAGCTTGGGCAGGAACACGTCCATCACCACCAGGTCCGGACGGGACGCGCGTGCCTTCGCCAGGCCCTCCGCGCCGTCGCGCGCCACCTCCACGCGGTACTTGGAGCGCAGCACCTCCGACAGCACCGCGGCGATTTCGGGTTCGTCCTCCACCACCAGCACGCGCGGCTGCTCGGGCGCGGCGCCGGGCGCGGGCTGCGGCCGGGGGTTGCGCGCGGCCTCCTGCGCCAGCGGCAGCGTGAAGACGAAGGTGCAGCCGCCGTCGGCCGGGCTCTCCGCCCAGATTTCGCCGCCGTGCAGCTCCACGAACTCCTTGCAGATGGCCAGCCCCAGCCCCGTGCCCTTGGGCCCGTGGCGGTAGCGGTCGAACACGAGGTGCAGCTCGTCCGGGGGGATGCCGACGCCGTTGTCGCTCACCATCACCCGCACCGCGTCGCCGTCCGGCCGCGACAGCCGCTGCGTGCGCACCACCACCTCGCCCTGCGTGTCGCTCGCGTGCTGGATGGCGTTGCTGATGAGGTTCTGCAGCACCTCGTGCAGCTTCACCTCGTCGCCAATCAGCATCAGGCTGTCGGGGCACTCGGAGCGCAGCGCCACGGTCTTCTCCGCGGCGAGGATCTCCAGCTCCCCCACCGCGTCGCGGCACAGCTGCGCCACGTCCAGGACGCGCGGCTCGATGGACAGCCGCGCCGCCTCGCCCTTGCCCTTCTCCAGCAGGGACTCGACCAGGGTGAGGATCTTCCGGCCCTGGCGGATCATCGCCTCCGCGGACTGCTTCTGCTGCGTCTCCAGCGGGCCTTCGAGCAGCAGCCGGCCATGGCCCAGGAGCACCTGGAGGGGCGCGCGCAGGTCGTGGCTGCACACCGCGATGATCTCATCCTTGAGGCGATTCAACTCCTTCAGGCGGCGGTTGGCGTCGTTGAGCTCGCGGTAGCGCTCCACGTACGCCAGCTCCAGGTCCTCGCGCTTCTTCTTCACCGCCGTGTGCAGGCGCGCGTTGCGGATGGAGTTGGCGAGCACGCCCGCCACCGCCTGCGCGAACTCCTGCTCGTCGCGGCCAATGGACGCATCGCCCCGCGACACGCGCAGGAAGAGCGCGCCCAGGAGGTCGTCCTGGCAGATGAGCGGCTGCACCAGGATGGACTTCACGCCCTGGGGCAAAAGCGACGTGCGCACCTCCGCCATCAGCGGGTCTCGCTGCGCCTCTTCAATCAGCACCGGCTGCCGCGTCTCCAGCGCGCGGCGCAGCTCCGGGTAGCGCGCCACCTCGATGTCCAGCTGGACGAGGCTCGGGTCCTCCTGCGTCGCGACGACCGTGGCCGTGCGCGCGTGGCTGCCCTCCACCAGCACCACCGAGCAGCGGTCCGTGCCGGTGACCTGGCCCACCTTCTCCACCGCGATGCGGAGGATCTCCTCCAGCTCCAGCGAGCTGGTCGCCGCCTGGGTGATCTCCAGCAGCATCCCCATGCGCAGGCGGATGCGCTCCTCGCGCTCCTTCAGACGCCAGGCGCGCAGGGCCGACTCCAGCCGGGGCACCAGTTCGTCCGCGCCGCGCACGAAGTCGTCCACCGCCAGCCGCTTGAAGGCCTCCGCCGAGCGCGCGCGGCCCTGGTCCACCAGCACCGGCAGCCGGTTCAGCTTGTCCACCTTGCGCACCGTCTCCAGCAGCTCGGCCGCCCTCTTGGCCGTCACCGACAGGAGCACCACCTCCGGCTGGAGCTGGTCCACCATCTCCGCCAGCCCGCTCTCGCGCTCGGTGGTGCCGCACTGGTAGCCGCTCGCCGTCAGGCGCTCCACCAGCGCGTCGCCCGCGGCCTTCGCCGCCAGCACCAGCACCCGCCCCCGCTGCTCCGACGACAACATCTCGATCCTCACGGCACGCCTCCGCCCCGCCCAGACAGGGAACGACACTGCGAAAGCCCGTTGGGTGCGTAAGGGGTCATGGTCGATTCTGGATCATGCCGTCTAACCCGTCCGTGAGCCAGCAGATGGACGGGCCTCTTCCGAGGGAGAGGGGTGAGAGAAGGGGCGCGACGTATACCTCGGCCCGACGTCAACGCCCCGGATTCCGCGCTTGCATGACATTCGGATGACCTCGAAATACCGAGGCCGCCTTCCCTCGGGGAGTGGGAATCGGGACCTCTCCGGAACGCCATGGCTGTGACTTTCTTCCCTCACCGCCCTTTGCCTGCCCGCTCGAAGGCAGGGGCAGCAGGCACGGAAGACCCGGCGGGTCGGGACCTGGCGAGCAACCGGCCGGGGTGGTGGCGGGACCCCATCCAGCGGCGTCGCGATCAGGAATGGGGCCGGGAAGCCCCTTTCCGGGGCGGGAGGCGGGCCCCGGGTCCCGCCCGAGGCCGCCCGAGCACGGTAGAGTGCGCCCCCATGCACCTCGAACTACCGCGTCTGTCCGCGTCGCGGGCGGCCTTCCTGGCCTCGCTCGCCATCTCCGCCCTGTCCGCCTGTGGCGGTGACCCGAAGCCACCGCCCATCCCGGATCCCCCGGTAGTGACCCTGACAATCACCGAGGCGAACGCGGCGCCCAAGGTGAAGATCCGGCTGCTCGTCTCCGGGTGTGACCCGGTGGCGCAGACGGAGATCTACGACCGGGAGGTGTTCCTCAAGACGGTCCCCTACACCAGCGGCTCCATGGACTTCGAGCTGGCCGCGAACGAGCTCAAGTACACGTCGGGCCTCGCCGCGACGCTGGCGCTCCACGCGAAGGTCACCTGTTCGGACGGGCGCTCCAACGTGTCGCAGCCGCAGGCGGCCACCTTCTTGCCGGTGACGAAGGTGGTGAAGGACGCGGACCCCAACGGCCAGGTGGTGACGGACTTCTTCGTCGCCGAAGGCAATGGCACGGGCGTGAACTTCATCGGGTGTGGCAACCCCACCACGGGCGTCGGCACCCTCTTCCGCGTGGATGCCAACGGGGCCCTGCAGCAGAGCGTGGCCCTGGGCGTGCCGTGCAATGCGTCCACGGTCTACACGGACCTGCACCCCACGACGAACAAGCGGTGGGTCTGGACGCCCGGCGCGAGGGCGGTGGCGGTCCACCAGAACTTCACGATCAGCGGCACGTCGAAGCCGACGATCTTCCTGTCCAGCCTGTCCATGATGAACAACGGCGACGCACTCATCGCCGATGACGACAACATCGTGTACCGGCTGCCGCATGACTCCGGCATCGGCGCTCCGAAGTGGACCTTCGCATCGCAGTGGCCGCTCGTCGCGCCGCCCCTCCAGAAGGGCTCGGACGTGCTCGTGGCGTTCATGAAGCAGCCGGAGGTCACCACGTCCAAGGTGCTGCAGATCGTCGTCGCGCGGCTGGACGCCAACGGCACCGGAGACCTGGTGCCCGTGAGCGAGCGCGCCATCTTGAACTACAACGGCGACTTCGGTTCGCCGCCGCTCGCGTCATTCAGCCCGGATGGCACGGTCCTCTACCTGGCCTTCCCCCTGGGCAACAACCAGTCGAGCATCCAGGCCTGCCGGGTGGACGTGACGGGCTGCGAGGGCTCCGGGCTCAAGTGGAACAGCCCCGCCCTGCC
>NZ_RAWD01000377.1:0-8307 GCF_003612065.1 Corallococcus sp. CA047B | reverse complement strand
GGCCCTGACGCGGTTCATGGAGACGGGTGGGGCGCTGGATGAGCACCTGGCGGAGCAGCTGCTCCTGCCGGCGGCGCTCCTGGCGTCGGGGCGGCTGGGGCCGGTGACGCCGGGCACCACGCGCTTCACCACCGCGGCTGTCACGGGGGAGCTGACGACGCAGGCGGAGGTGCTGCGCCGGTTCCTGCCCGTGGACATCCGCGTGGAGCCGGGCGGGGCGGTGGAGATCCGCCCGGCCTGAAGCTCCGGCCGAAGCTCTGGACGCTGGCGCCGGAGGGGACGGCGCGGGGACGACGCTAGGCTTCGTCCTCGTTGTGGTCCTGGGCGCCGAAGGTGTTCGCGGTGGCCATCTCCTTCACCGTGCCCCGGTAGGCGCGGATGGCGAAGGGCAGACACACCATGAAGATGATGCCCGCGAGGCCGATGGCCCGCCACGGCATGGGCTTCTCCTTGGGCTTCTCGTCCTTGCTGTAACCCGAGAGGTTGTTGCCCATGGCGCGCGCCTTGGCGGCGTCCTTCTCTTCCTGCGTCAACTCCTTGCGGGTCTGGAAGTCCTGGGGCTGACGGCGCTGGGGCTGGGCCACGACAGCTCCGCCCCAGACGAGGGCGAGGATGAGAACAAGCCGGGGGAGCGAGGGGGAGGACATGGGCCCTGAGCCTAACAGAGCCTCCCTTCGCGATGAACAGGGGTTGCTTCACACCACCTGGGCCGTTACCCGCGCCGCATGCTCCGGCTCCCCTTCGTCCTCCTGGCCAACCTGTTCCTCGGGTTGCGCCTGCTCCTGGGCCTGCCCTTCCGGGTGATGGCGGTGCGTCAAAGACCCGCATGGGTCCGCTTCCGGCTCGCGGGCAGCCTGCCGTACCGGCCGCGCCGGGGCCCCCGCTTCCGCCTGGGCGGCCCCCCGGTGGAGCCCGCCACCGTCACCTCCCTGGAGGACTTTGGCCGGGCGCTGCGGATCCTCGCTGGCGACGCCAAGGTGGAGGGCATCCTCCTGGAGGTGGAGGGCCTGTCCCTGACGGACGCCCGCCGCGAGGCCCTGCTGGCCCTGCTGTCGGACTTCCAGGCCGCCGGCAAGCGGGTGGTGTCCTGGGCGGTGATGGTGGACACGAACGAGTACCCCGTCCTCGGCGCGGCGGACGAGGTGCTGCTTGCCCCCATGGGGCGCGTGGAGCTGGTGGGCTACGCGGCGGAGGCCACCGTGCTGGGTGAGGCCTTCGACCGGGTGGGCATCCACGCCCACTTCGCCCGCCGGGGTGACTACAAGACGGCGCCGGAGTTCTTCACGGACGGCACGGTGTCCGACATCCAGCGCCAGACGCTGGAGACCTTCCTGGATGAGCGGTTCGCCGTGCTGGTGGACTCCCTCTCCCGGTCGCGCGGGAAGACGCCGGAGGAGGCGAAGGCCCTCATCGACGCGGGGCCCTACAGCGCGAAGCGGGCGCTGGAGGCGGGGCTGGTGGACGGGCTGGTCCACGAGGCGGACCTGGGCGCGCACCTGGGCCTGGAGTCGAAGAAGAAGGACGGCGACGAGGAGGCCCCGGTGCCGACCTTCAGCGCGTACCTGGCGACGCAGGCCTTTCCGCCGGTGCGCTGGCGCACGCTGCGGCGCAGGCCCCGGCTCGCGGTGGTGGACGTGACGGGCATCATCGTCCCGGGCAGCGGCGGGGCGGGCCGGTTCGCGGCGGCGGACACGGTGGTGAAGGCGCTGCGCAAGGCGGGGCGCGACCCCAGGGCGAAGGCGGTGGTGCTGGCGGTGAACAGCCCGGGCGGCTCGGGGCTCGCGTCGGAGCAGATGCTGGAGGCGGTGAAGCGGGTGGCGAAGCAGAAGCCGGTCATCGCGTACGTGGATCAGATGTGCGCGAGCGGCGGGTACATGGCGGCCATCGGCGCGAAGGAGATCTGGTCCGCGCCGCACGCCATCGTGGGCTCCATCGGCGTCTTCATCGGCAAGTTCGAATACGGCGGCCTGCTGGAGAAGCTGGGCGTCCAGCGCACCACGCTGACGCGCGGGCAGAACGCGGCGTTCGGCTCCAACTCACGGGGCTTCACACCGCACGAGCGCGCCGCGCTGGAGCGCGAGGTCGAGGAGTCCTACCAGTCCTTCCTGGAGCTGGTGGCGCAGGCGCGTGGACGGACGAAGGAGGAGATCCACGAGCGGGCGGAGGGCCGGGTGTACTCGGGGCTGCGCGCGAGGGATGCGGGGCTGGTGGACCGCATTGGCGGCTTCGAGGAGGTCTGCCGCCACGCCATGGAGGAGGCGAGGGCGCCGTCGGACGACTTCGAGATCATCCGCTACAGCGGCGGGGCCCGCTCGAAGCTGTCGCTCCTGAAGCTGCTGACGGCCGCGGCGCACCCGACCACGTATGCCTTCTGCACCGCGGCATGGAGCCTCTGGGGCTTCGGGACTTCCCGGCGCTTCGACTAGCATGGGCCCATGGCCCGCTCCTGCCCGGTGTGCCCCCGCCAGCCGTTGAACGTCGTCCAGGCCTCGGACGTGGAGGTGGACATCTGTCCGCGCTGCCACGGCCTGTTCTTCGACCGGGGCGAGCTGGAACGCTTTCCGGACCGGCCTTCGCTCAAGCCGCTGATGGGCACCGCGAGGAACGCCGCGTCCCGGTGCCGCGCCGGAGGGCACCTGGTGCCGCGCGCCCTGGCCAGCTGTGCCACCTGTCGCAGCGAGCCCGTGTCCTGTCCGGGCTGCGGCGCGAGGCTGGGGCTGGTGTCCGCGCGCGTCTGCACGGTGGACCTGTGCGTGCAGTGTGGCGGCGCATGGCTGGACGCGGGCAAGTTCGAAGCGCTGGAACACGCCACCGTGGAGGCCCCGAAGGCACCACCGTCCGGCGCCAAGGCGGGGTGGGAGGTCGCCCCGGCCACGGATGGCGGCGCCGATCCCTGGAAGGCCCCGGGCTCCACGGCCGCGCTGCCCCCGTCGCATTCGCCCTCGGGAGGCTACGGCCTGTCGTCTCCTTTTGGCTGCGTCCAGTGCGGACTCCCGGTGCCGGTGAGCCAGGCCTGGGCCTGGAACGGCGACATCTACTGCGGCGAGCACCGCCCGAAGGGCGCCGTGTCGGGCGCGAGCCTGCCCAAGCACCGATACCCCGATGGCGTACCCGACATCGCGGTGGGCCAGGGCGTGGAGCTGGGCGAGCTGGTGCACTGGGTGGTGCAACTGCTCCGGAACCGCTGACGCCCCCTGCGGCGGACCTCCCACCTGCCCGCCCGCACAGGGGCGCGGCGGGAAGGGGAGGGCCCCGGAACGACGCGTCGGGTCGCCCGGAGATTGCTCCCCCCGGGGCCGGGGTCTACCCTGCCGCGCCAGTGATGCCGCGCCTCGCTCCCCTCAGTCTGCTGCTCCTGGGCACCGCCTGCGCCACCGCGTCGCGTGAGCCCGCCTCCGTGGCGGAGGCGTACGCCAAGGCGCTGGAGGAGAACCGGCTGCCGGACGCCTACCGCCTGACGACCGGGGGCCCGGAGGGTGAGGTCGCCTTCCTGGACGAGTTCTCCCACGAGGCCGCCCGCCGTGAACGCGCCGCCGCCGTGCGCACCGGCACGGGCGTGCTGGAGGCCCGGGCCCCGTCCGTCACCCTGGCCCGCCAGGGCGAGGACTGGCGCGTGGTGGAGTCCCGCCCGGCGGACGTGCCCCGGGCCGCGCTGAAGAAGTTCCTCGACGAGGTGGAGTCGCGCGACTGGAAGGGAGCATGGGGCCTGCTCGCCTCTCCGCTGCGCGCCCGCTACACCCCGGAGCGCCTGCGCGAGGACTTCGAGCGCGAGCCCCTGGCGAAGGAGCGCCTGCGCCGGGCCCGCCTGTCGCTCAACACCCACGTGCGCGTGGCGGCGGGCGAGGCGCTGTTCCCCCTGGGCGAGGACCGCGCGGTGCGCCTGGTGCTGGAAGACGGGGAGTACCGCGTGGCGGCCATCGAATGAGGGCCAGAAGCCGGGCGCGGTGAGTCCGTGGCGATGGCCGATGCACCTTCCGGGCCCTCGCGTTAAACGACGTTGACAGCCCCCGGAGTGCTGGCAATCTCCGCCCCCCTTCAAGCGTGCAAACGCCTGTTTTCAAAAGGTTTCAGGTGTCCCGATGAGCGTCACACAGGCCGATGTCATGACGGCCATGTCGAAGGTGATCGATCCCGAGCTGCACGTCGACCTGGTGAAGGCCGGGATGGTGAAGGACGTGCGCGTCGCGGGCGACACGGTGAAGTTGAAAATCGAGCTGACCACGCCCGCGTGTCCCATGAAGGGGAAGATCCAGGCGGACGCGGAGGCGGCGCTCAAGGCGGTGCCGGGCCTGAAGTCCTTCGACATCGAGTGGGGCGCCCAGGTGCGCGGCGTCGCGGGCGGTTCGGGTGGCGGCGGGGCGCTGCTGCCGGGCGTGAAGAACATCCTGCTCGTGGGCGCCGGCAAGGGTGGCGTGGGCAAGAGCACGGTGGCGGTGAACCTGGCGGTGTCGCTCGCGCAGCACGGCGCCAAGGTGGGCCTGCTGGACGCGGACTTCTACGGCCCGTCGGTGCCGCTGATGACGGGACTCGCGGACAAGCGTCCGGTGAGCCCCAACGGCAAGACGCTGGATCCGCTCATCGCGCACGGCATCAAGGTGATGTCCATCGGCTTCCTGGTGGAGGCGGATCAGGCGCTCATCTGGCGTGGTCCCATGCTGCACGGCGCGCTGATGCAGCTGGTGCGCGACGTGAACTGGGGAGATCTGGACTACCTCATCCTGGACCTGCCCCCGGGCACGGGTGACGTGGCGCTGACGCTGTCCCAGTCGGTGCGCGCGGCGGGCGCGGTGCTGGTGACGACGCCGCAGGACGTGGCGCTGGCGGACGTGGTGCGCGCCAAGCAGATGTTCGACAAGGTGCACATCCCGGTGCTGGGCATCGTGGAGAACATGAGCCAGTTCATCTGCCCGCACTGCTCCAAGGCCACCCACATCTTCAACCACGGTGGCGGGCGCAAGGCGGCGGAGATGTTCGGCATCCCATTCCTCGGGGAGATCCCCCTGGACCTCAAGGTGCGCGAGTCTGGAGACTTGGGCGTGCCGGTGGTGGCGGGGGCGAAGGACAGCCTGGAGGCGAAGGCCTTCCAGGAGATCGCCCGGAA
This sequence comes from Corallococcus sp. CA047B, assembly GCF_003612065.1. Taxonomy (NCBI): domain Bacteria; kingdom Pseudomonadati; phylum Myxococcota; class Myxococcia; order Myxococcales; family Myxococcaceae; genus Corallococcus; species Corallococcus sp. CA047B. The sequence continues at coordinate 3,206 of NZ_RAWD01000377.1, read as the reverse complement.
TGTGGCCGGACGTGTGTCCGCGCAGACGATGAAGAGCGTGCCGTTGCCGGTGATGCAGGCCCGGTAGTGCCCAACCCGTAAGGAGACCGCATGGCCCCCGCCGGCAACGACGACGACTTCCCGCCTGATCCGCTGTTCGACGAATCGGAGCAGCAGCCCGGGCGTGAGAGCCGCTCGGGGGGCTTCGTGCCGGACTTCGTGCGGCGCATGGCGGTGGCCGGCATGGGCGCGGTCTTCATGACGGAGGAGGGCATCCGCTCGCTCGCGGGCCAGCTCAAGCTCCCCAAGGAGGCCCTGGGCTTCATCCTCTCCCAGGCGGAGAAGACCAAGGACGACATCTCCCGCGTCGTCACGGAGGAGCTGCGCCGCTTCATGCAGTCGGAGAAGCTGCGCGATGAATTCCTCAAGCTGCTCTCCGGCATGACGGTGGAGGTGAAGGCGCAGATCCGCCTGGTGCCGTCAGAGAAGGAGGAGAAGCAAGAAGCGCCTCCGCCGCCGGAAGCCCCCAAGGGCAAGAAGGCCGCGGAGCCGCCGCCCTCCGCGCGCGTGGTCATCACGGAATTGAACGCGCGCCGTCCCGCCTCCAAGCGCACGAAGCGGGAGTAGGGACGTGGCGGAAGCACCGGAATCACCACCGGCCGCACCGGAGCCCCCACAGGCGCCGGTGCCCCCGAAGCCGCGCGGAACCTGGCGCACGCACCCGCTGCCCAAGCGCCTGGCGCTCATCGCCATCGTCGCGGTGGGCCTGTGGCTGTGGAAGGCGACGGACGTCCCCGAGCGACAGCTCATCCTCCAACTCGACGGAGCGGGTTGGAGCGACGTGCGCGCCATGGACCTCCAGGTCCTGGACCCGGAAGAGCACATCCTCAAGCGCGAGGAGCGGTTCTTCACCAGCGGCCCGCCCCCGGAGGTGACCTTCAAGATGAACCTCCCGGAGGGCACCTTCCGCACGCTCCTGTTCCTCAAGATGCGGGACAGCGAACAGCGGGTGCGCCTGGAGGAGCGGGTGTCGGTGGGCGAGGGTGAGGCCATCGTCCGCCAGCTGCGCCTGCCCGCCACCAGTCGTTGACCCTCCTGGAGGCGTGCGTTATGGCCGCCGGCACAGGAGAAGTCGCCATGGCAACGGAACACATCGTCGTCGTCGGTGCAGGGCAGATGGGCGCGGGCATCGCGCAGGTGGCGCTCCAGGCGGGCATTCGCGTGTCGCTGGTGGACGTCAACAAGGACGGCCTCGCGAAGGGCGCGGACCGCATCAAGGCGGGCCTCAAGAAGCTGGTGGAGAAGGGCAAGCTGGACGCGGCGAAGCAGCAGGCCGCGGAAGCCAACCTCGCCACGTTCACCAGCGCGCGCGACGCGAAGGACGTGGACGTCGCCATCGAGGCCGTCACGGAGAACGAGGACCTCAAGCGCCGCATCTTCCTGGAGCTGGATGAAGTCGTCCGGCCCGGCGGCATCCTCGCCACCAACACCTCCTCCATCCCCATCACCCGCATCGCCGCGGCCACGAAGCGCCCCGAGTCCGTCATCGGGATGCACTTCATGAACCCGGTGCCGGTGATGCAGCTCGTGGAGCTGATCCGCGGCGCGGCCACCAGCGACGAGACGTACGCCACCATCCGCGCCATGGCCGAGCGCATGGGCAAGACGACGGTGGTGTCCAAGGACTACCCGGGCTTCATCGTCAACCGCATCCTCATCCCGATGCTCAACGAGGCCTGCTTCGCGCTGATGGAGGGCCTGGGCACCGCGGAGGACATCGACACCGCGATGAAGCTGGGCACCAACCAGCCCATGGGCCCGCTGCAGCTCGCGGACTTCATCGGCCTGGACACGGTGCTCTACATCGCCGAGGTCCTGCACAAGGGCCTGGGCGACTCCAAGTACCGTCCGTGCCCGCTCTTGCGCCAGTACGTGGACGCGGGCTGGTACGGCAAGAAGAGCGGCCGCGGCTTCTACAAGTACTAGCCGTCCCCACCCGACACAGGAGCTTCGACGCACATGGCCTACGAGAACATCCGGTTGGAGAAGGACGGCCCCATCGCCGTCCTCACGGTGGACCGCCCCAAGGCGCTCAACGCGCTCAACAGCGCGACGTTCCACGAGATGGACGACGCGCTCCGCTCGCTGAAGTTCGACGAGACGCGCGCCCTCATCGTCACGGGCGGAGGGGACAAGGCGTTCGTCGCCGGCGCGGACATCGCGGAGATGGTCACCATCACCGCCGCCCAGGCCCGGGAGTTCTCCGCGCTGGGACACCACGTCTTCCAGTCGCTGGAGAACCTGCCCATCCCCACCATCGCGGCGGTGAACGGCTTCGCGCTCGGCGGCGGCCTGGAGCTGGCGCTGGGCTGCGACCTCATCTACGCGTCGGAGAAGGCGAAGCTGGGCCTGCCGGAAGTCACCCTGGGCGTCATCCCGGGCTTCGGCGGCACGCAGCGGCTGACCCGGCTGGTGGGCCGCTCGCGCGCGAAGGAAATGCTCTTCACGGCGGACCGCATCGACGCGGCCCGGGCCAAGGAGATCGGCCTGGTCCTGGACGTGGTGCCCGCGGACAAGCTGATGGAGCACTGCCGCGCGGTGGCCGCGAAGATCCTCAAGAACGGCCCGCTCGCGGTGGCCCAGGCCAAGCGCGTGGTGGAGTACGGCGCGGATCAGGACCTCCGGAGCGCCAACGAGCTGGAGCGCCAGGGCTTCGCGGTCCTCTTCGGTTCGGAGGATCAGCGCGAGGGCATGGCCGCGTTCCTCGCCAAGCGTCCCGCCGCGTTCCAGGGCAAGTGACGTGAAGCACGCGGTCGCGGCCGGAAGCCTGCTGTGCTTCCTGGCCGCGCCCCAGGCCCGGGCTCAAGCCCCGGCCGAAGCTCAACAAGCCGAGGCGCTGGACCGAGCCCCGGCCCTGGTCTCCTGGAAGCGCACGCTGTGTCTCTACACGCTGTGCTTCCTGGAGCCGCTCATCCCGGACCTGCGCCGGGAGTGGGGGGACGGCGCGCACTGGGTGTTGTCCTGGCCCATCCACCCCTGGGCCACGCCGCCCCTGGATGTACCCGGACCCACGCTCATCGTGTCGCCCTTCGTGGAGCCCCAGCTGCGGCTGCGGCCCAGCACGTTCCGCCTGCTGGCCGGGGCCCGCGTGTCGGCCTTCCCGGACACGTCCCGCTTCGGCGTCCTGGCCGAGGGAGCAGGCGTCTGGGGCGGGGACCTGTCTCTTA